>JACVJA010000183.1 GCA_015661035.1 Candidatus Calidifonticultor daggyaiensis
TTGTATAAATAAAGAGAGGAGTTTGTTAATAAAACTTGGTTTTCTAAAACCTTTAAAACTCTATTATCAGTAGAAGTTGTTAACACTATTGCATTATTCTTAATAACTTTTGATTTTTCCTCAGCAATTTTTTCAATAGTATCACCTAAAACAGCAGTATGTTCAAGACTTACACCTGTTAAACCAACAACTTTTGAATCTGCAGCATTCGTAGCATCCCATCTACCGCCAAGCCCTGCTTCCAAGACCATAACATCAATTTTTTCTTTAAAGCACATCCAAAAAGCCATTGCCGCAATTATTTCAAATTGTGTAATTGGACCGCCTAAATCAATTTTGTTTACCTCTAATATATAAGGATAAATATCATTAAAGAGTTCAGCAAAATCATCTTTTGGTATCTGTTTTCCGCAAAGCCAAAGTCTTTCATTGTATTCATTAATATGCGGGGATATGTGATAAGCTGACCTAAGGCCATGATTGTATAATATATTAGCTGTCATAATAGTAGTTGAGGTTTTACCATTAGTTCCAACAACATGAATGAACTCAGTAAATGGATTTTTATGCGGATTTCCAAGTAATTCCAAAATCTTATTAATTCTAAGCAGATTAGGCTTTATTCCAAAAATTAGTGCGTTATCCAAATATTTAACAACTTGATGGTAAGAAAAGCTTGTATTCTTCATTTTAAATTATTAAGCATGCTTAATTGTTCTTTTAAGGTTTGGAGTTTTTTTAATTGCTCTTCATATTTCAATTTTTCTTTTTTAATAATAGATTCAGGAGCTTTTTCAAGGAATTGAGGATTTAAAAGCTTTCTATTAATCTTTTCAATTTCCTCATTTATTTTTTCAATATCTGACAAAATTTTGCTTTTTCTGGAATTAATATCAGTTTTTATATTAGCATTTAAATCAGTATTTGAACTATAAACATCCAAGATATCTATAAATATTTGATCATCTTCTACTACAGTTTTTATAAAGCCCTTCTTATCTTCAGGCTCAACAAATGACAAAGTTTTAACTTTTGCTAAGTTCATGATATATCTCTTGTTATCATCGATTAACTGCAAATTTTCTTTATTTAAAGCTTTTATATTTACATTTATTTTGACACCAGGATTTATCTTTTGCTCAGTTCTAACTCTTCTAATCTCACTAATTATTTTAATAATTTTTTCAATTTTTTCTTCTATATTATCATCAACTTTATCTAAAAATTTATTATCATTTGCCGGATAACTAGATATCATAATACTGCTTCCAGTGTGTGGCAGGTTTTGCCAAATAACTTCAGTCAAAAAAGGCATAAAAGGATGCAAAAGCCTTAAATATTTTTCAAGAACGTACCATAAAATATATAATTTTGTCTCTATGATAGTTTCTAAGATATATGATTTTGTTTTTTTATTTAATTTTAAACTTTCATTTACATTTTTATCATTTACATTTTTATTATATATTATTTGTTCTTTGTTTCCTTTTTCCAAAGTTTCATTTTGAAAATTATATAGATCAATCTTTGATGCCTCTATATACCAATCGCAAAAATCTCCCCAAAAAAAGTTTACTAATGTCTTGCAAATAAATGCTATATTATATTTATTAAAATACTTCTCAACTAGCTTTAACGTTTTTGAAAGTTTAGATAATATCCACTTATCCCAAATATCTAATTGAACATACTCCTTTTTCTCAAAATCAAGGCTGCCAAAGGTTTTAATATTTGAAATTACAAATTTAGATGCATTCCAAATCTTATTAGCAAAATTTCTACTTCCTTCAATTTTTTCTTCTCCAAGTAAAAGATTTTTACCTGGTGTTGTAAGAGAAGCAAGTGTAAATCTTAAAGGGTCGGAGCCAAATTTTTCAATAATTGTTACTGGGTCTATGACATTACCCTGAGATTTGCTCATCTTTTGTCCGTAAATATCATTTACTAATGGATTTATAAAAACTTCTTTAAAAGGAATTTCTTTCATAAAATAAAGACTCATCATTATCATTCTTGCGACCCAAAAAAAGATGATATCGTGTGCAGTAACAAGTAAAGATGTTGGAAAAAAATAACTAAGCTCAGCTGTTTTTTTTGGCCAGCCAAATACTGCAAATGGCCAAAGACATGAAGAAAACCAGGTATCTAAAACATCAGTATCCTGAACTAAATCATCTCTTCCGCAGACACATTTTTGAGGCTCAGTCTCAGAAACAATCATTTGATTGCAAGTTTTACAATACCATACAGGTATTCTATGACCCCACCAGAGCTGCCTTGAAATACACCAATCTTTTATGTTTTCCATCCAATTAAAATAAATTTTTTCCCATTTTTTTGGAATAAACTTTATCTTTCCTTCTTTTACAGCTTTAATAGCGGGTTTTGCTAATTTTTTCATTGAAACAAACCACTGGTTAGAAATTCTAGGTTCAATTATGCTATCACATCTGGAGCAATAACCAACTGACGATATATGAGGACTTTCTTTAACTAATAACCCTTCATTTTTTAAATCTTTTAAAATTTTTTGACGTGCTTCATATCTTTCAAGACCTTTATATATTCCAGCATTTTCATTAAGAACGCCAGAATCATCCATTATATTTATTTTGTCAAGATTATGCTTTTCTGCAAGTTCAAAGTCATTAGGGTCATGAGCTGGTGTAACTTTTAAAGCACCAGTACCAAAGTTCATATCAACATAATCATCAGATATTACAGGGATTTTTCTATTCATTAATGGCAGTAATACAAATTTACCTACATATTTTTTATATCTTTTATCTTTTGGATTAACTGCAACAGCAGTATCTCCTAACATTGTTTCAGGCCTAGTTGTAGAAACTACTATAAAATCTTCTTTGCTTAATAGCCCCGCTTCTTTATCAATAATAGGATATTTAATATCCCAAAGGCTGCCTTTTTTCTGTTTATGTTCAACCTCAATATCTGAAATTGCAGTCAAACATCTTGGGCACCAGTTAATCATATAATTGCCACGGTAAATTAAGCCATCTTTATAAAGCTTAACAAATTCAAATGTAACTGCTTTACAATATTGATCATCTAAAGTAAACCTTAGCCTTTGCCAGTCACATGAACAGCCTAAAGATTTTAGCTGAGAAATTATTTTTGACCCATACTTTTCTTTCCATTCCCAAACTTTTTCAACAAATTTTTCCCTGCCTAAATCAAACCTTGAAATGCCTTGTTTATTTAACTCTCTTTCTACAACATTTTGTGTAGCAATACCTGCATGGTCAGTGCCTGGTACCCAGCATGCACTATAGCCCTTCATTCTTGCAGTTCTAATCATAATGTCCTGTAAAGAATTATTAAGAGCATGCCCAATATGTAAATAACCAGTAATATTTGGAGGAGGAATAACAATACTATATGGCTTATTATTATTTATTTCAGCATGAAAATAATTATTTTTCAGCCAAAAGTCGTAAACTTTTCTTTCAAATAGTGTTGGATTATATTTGTTGTCTAATTCAAACATAATAAAACTTGTTGTAATCTGGATTATTATTTGCTATAAAAAATTTTTACGCTAACTTTTCTAAACCTTCTTTATTAGTGCTTTTAATTTCTGTGTCAGTTAATAATAGGGGTTTTAATCTTTTTTCAACTACTTCTTTAGTAATAACACATCTTTTAATATCCTTCCTTGAAGGTATTTCGAACATTACTTCAAGCATTATATCTTCCATTATAGAACGCAGCCCTCTTGCCCCAGTGCCTCTCTTTAAAGCAAGTGTTGCTATTTCTTCTAACGCATCCTTTTTAAATATAAGCTTGACATTATCCATTGAAAATATTTTTTTATACTGCTTTACAAGTGAATTTTTAGGAACTGTTAAAATTCTAATCAGGTCCTGCTCATTTAAACTTGTAAGAGTTGTAATAACAGGCAGCCTTCCAACAAATTCTGGAATTAGACCATATTTTAATAAATCCTCAGGTAAAACTTGGGGCAATAGAGAATCCATTTTTTCACTTTTTCTTTGAATTTTTTCAGGTATAAAGCCAACAGAATTTCTATTTAATCTCTTTTCTATTATTTTTTCTAGTCCGTCAAATGTGCCGCCACATATAAAAAGTATATTAGAAGTATTAATTTGAATAAAATCTTGGTGCGGGTGCTTCCTTCCACCATGAGGAGGCACGTTTGCTTCAGTACCTTCAAGAATTTTTAATAATGCTTGTTGGACTCCTTCTCCAGAGACATCTCTAGTAATTGAAGGATTTTCGGATTTCCTGCTTATTTTATCCACTTCGTCTAAATAGATAATACCAGTTTCAGCCCTTTTTATATCAAAATCTGCATTTTGAATTAATTTTAAAAGTATATTCTCAACATCTTCGCCAACATAGCCAGCTTCTGTAAGTGCTGTAGCATCTGCAATAGCAAAAGGAACATTTAATATCTT
>JACVJA010000184.1 GCA_015661035.1 Candidatus Calidifonticultor daggyaiensis
AAGAATGTAGTATAAAATTTGAAATACTTTTATTCTCAAATAATTTATAGAAGGTAAATAAACTTATAATAAAGAATGACATAAATGGTATGTCTTTAGTATTAATAAACGATTCAGCTGAAACACGTGGGCTTAATAATAAAAATAAAAAGCCTAAAAGACCAAATTTTTTACTTTTAAATATTTCTTTACATAAAAAATAAAAAAATACTGCACCAATAAAAAATATTATAAAGCTTAACAAGTGTCTCGTTAAGTAGGATTGTGCTGAGCCGAATTCAAAACCCATAAGTTTTTCTAAAATAAATAGAAAAATTTCTAAAATTGGGCCATAATATCTATCGTTTATAGTTTTTAAACTTTGATTTGCAAAAATAATGTATTTGGCATTAACTGAACCTATGCTTCTTTGAATATGCTCATCAAAAGCAATTCCATAATTAAAGGATAATATTACTCCAAGAAAAAATGAAATAATAAATATAGAAATTATTATTATCTTTAAAATTTTAGCATTTATAGAAAACAAGTTGAAGAAAGATTTAGAATAGCTTGTTATTTTATGACAATTCATTATATTTATGTTTTTTTGATTTATTTAAAATAGGGCTTTTGACAGAAAATTTCCTTTATTTATGAATATTTTTTATTTTGGTAATACTTTTTAACATTTTTAAAGAATCTTTAATAATATTAACTTTTGACTCTTCTGAATTTACCCACTTTACTAGTAATTCTTTAATTTTAAAACCATTTTTTTTGGCTAAGTATAAGATTTCAACATCAAAACTAAAATCATTAATTTTTAACAAGGGAAAAATAGCATCTATTGTTTTTCTATCAAACAACTTAAAACCGCATTGTGTATCCATAAATTCCATTCCAGTAAAAATTTTCACAAAAAGATTAAATATTTTACCAGCTAATTCCCTAATTATTATTTGTCGTTTTAAAATTTTAGACTGCTTTAGCCCTCTAGAACCTATAATTATATTATAGCCTTTAGAAATATAAGGATAAAAGTTTTCAAGCTCTTCAATGGGTGTTGAAAGGTCTGCATCGCTAAAGAGAACAAAGCTAGAGTTTGAAGATAGAATACCTCTTCTAACAGAATAACCTTTGCCGCAGTTTTTCTCATTTACTAAAATTTTATATTCAAAATTTAAAGATTTATTTTTAAGTTTTTCAATAGTAGCGTTGGCTTTGCTTATAGTGTTGTCATTGCTTCCATCGTCAACAATTATTAATTCATTTAGTATAAAATATGTATTTTGACGTGCAAAATATTTAACTATCTTTTCTAATGTAGGCGCTATTCTATTTTGTTCATTATAGCAGGGCAAAACTATCGATAAATCAAGACTCATTTTTATAATTTAGTGCTTTATATATATTTAAGTAATAAGAATTTTAAATTTTTGATTATTATTATTTTTTTATATGAATTTATTAAAATAATTATTAAAATTATAAAAAATTTATAGATATTATAATATAATTTATTTTAAAAGTTGTATATGAAAATCAAATATTTTAAATTAATTTTATGCAATTATTAAAAGAAAAATTTTTATATAAAAAAATAAGTTTTATTATAATTTTAAGTTATTTTATTCTGCCATTCTTATTTTTTAAAAATGCCTTAAAGATAAATAGTTATATTTTAGGAAGTGGTGATGCTTTTAATTTATCTTTTCCACTAGACTTTTTTATTTCTTATAATATTAAAAACAGCCAATTTGCTCTTTGGAATGCTTATAATTTTAGTGGTTATCCAATTTTTGCATATCCAGAAGCAAGAGCTTTATATCCTATAAGTATTATATTAAATTTAATCTTTAATACAGTTTTAGCATATAATTTTTCTATAATTCTCCATTATGCATTAGCAGGAATTCTTATGTATTTATTTCTAAAAGAATATGGCCTTTCTATTTTTGCAAGTTTTTTGGGCGGCTTAATCTTTATGTTTAGCGGTTCTATGGTAACCCATAGAAGCCATACTTGTCAATTATATACAATGGTTTGGCTTCCTTTAATTTTATTTTTTTTAGAAAAATTCAGAAAAGAAAAAAGATTAGAATTCTTACTATTTGGGTCTATTATTTATTCAATTTCATTTTTAGGCGGCAATAATCAAATTTTTTTATATAGTTCTATAATAATTTTATTTTATATAATTTATTATAGTTTAATTTACTATAAAGCAAAAAATTATTTCTTTTTAAAGTCATTACTAATATTTTTATTTGCATGGTTTATGATACTTGCACAATTAATTAGCAGTTATGAACTTTCTATGTTTAGCTTAAGAAATAAAACTAGTTATGATTATTTTAGTAGTTTTTCTTTTAGTCCAAAAAGTTTAGTCCTTTTATTTTTCCCATATTTGTTTGGAAATCCATATAATTTTTTATTTAATACAACTGAATACCTTGGTCCAAACAATTATACAGAAACAGTTATGTATTTTGGCATTATTACTGCAATACTATTTTCATTTGGCGTTTTTTCAAAAAATCGCCAAAAAATATTATGGATTTTTATTTTATGTTTTTCGTTTATTTTAGTTTTAGGTAACAGCACACCTTTTTATAAAATTATGTATTATATTCCTATATATAATTTTTTTAGGGTTCCTGCAAGAAATTGGTTTGAATTTGGCTTTGCTTATTCTATTATTTGTGGACTGGGTTTTGATTATTTAGTTAAAAGCGATATAAAAATTACTAAAAATATTGCAATAGGTATTGCAATATTTTTTAGCATATTATTAATTTTTATACTAGTTGTTAAGTATTATTTAGTTGCAAATTTTTAGTTGCTAATTTATGCAATGTTTCTAATATTTATTAAAAATAATAAAACTAAGCTTCTTATAATTGTTTTATTTTTAATTTTGCCATTTATTTTTTTTCGTGATTCTTTTAATTTAAATAATGTTATACTTGGTAATGAAGATACTGTCAGGTATTATATTCCCATTAGACAATTAATTACAAATTTAATAAAAGATGGCCAGTTTCCTTTTTGGAATAAATATATATTTGCTGGTTTTCCAATATTAGCAGAACCTGCTTCTCACTTATTTTATCCAATTATTTTGATTTTTAATTTAATTATGAATCCTGTTTTAGCAAATAACTTATCACTGCTTTTACATTATTCTTTGGCTGGTATTTTTATGTATTTATTCTTAAAAAGCTATAAGCTAGATGAAATTTCTGCATTTACAGGTAGTCTTATATTTATGTTTAGCGGTATGATGATATCTTATAGAAGTTTTGCCTTTTTTTTGTACACATACATATGGCTGCCGTTAATCCTGCTATTTTTAAATAGATTTAAAGAAACAAGAAAAATTAAATATTTATTTTTATCATCATTATTTTTATTGATTTCTTTTACTGGAGGATTTTTACAGGTTTTTGTTTATAACTGTATAATAATATTCTTTTATGTTATATTTTATACATTTTTTTATAGCAAAAAAAAGAATTATTATTTCCTATTATCTTTTACTATCTTTTTTATAGTTGTTTTAGTTGGTTTAGTCCAAATTATCCCTACTTTAGAGCTTATGCGTCTAAGCAATACCAGAAGTTCAAGCTCTTATGATTTTTTTGTTTTAGGCTCTTTTAATCCTAAATTATTTGTAGAATTTGTATTTCCTTATATTTTTGGGGCAAAAAATCCAATAAGCTTTGGAATTCCGCATTTTATACATTGGCTTGGTAAAGAAGATAGTCTAGAAATGATGAGATATTTTGGCATAGCTACAATACCATTGTTTATTTTTGGATTATTTACAAAAATAAAAGAAAGATTTTTTTGGTTGTTTTTATTATTTTTTTCGTTATTTATGGTCTTAGGTAAATACAACACATTGTATAAGCTGTTTTACTATATACCATTTTTTAATGTTTTAAAAACTCCAACTAGATATTTTTCAATTTTTGGGTTTGCATTTGCAGTATTATGTAGTTTTGGGATGAATTTTCTTATAAATTTAAATAAAAATATTACTTTAAAATATTATGTTAAATCAAACAATAAATGGTATCTTTTAGTTACATCCCAAAATAATTTTATCACTCAGATAAAAATTAATAATAAAAGAAAAAATTTAGAAAGTAGATGCCGGAATTTGGAATTTAAAAATTTTTTAGTTTTTCGAAATAGCAATTTTATCATCTTTTAAAAATTTATTGAGCATTTTCGTTACTTTTTCTAAAAAGCTATTATATTAAGTTGGCAAATAATAGTCGCGTCATCAGAATCAAAAATTATTGGCAAAGTGAAATTTCCCTTGACTGAACCAATTTTTCTTGAGATATTTAGAATTAACTTTTGAGAATTTGTTTGGACTTGGTAATCATTATTATCTGCAAAAGTAATTTCTAAA
>JACVJA010000185.1 GCA_015661035.1 Candidatus Calidifonticultor daggyaiensis
AACACATAATAAAAAATCAAAAAGAAATATATAATAAGATTTAATATTCTGTTTTATGCTAATACACAATTATACATTTATATATAAGCTTATAGCTACAAACCGACGCATTACTTAGAGTAATTATTTTCAATTACTAGATATCCAATTTACCGGATTGATAAATTTTAAAATATTAAGCTAAAAAATTTAAATAATATAATTTCTCATGTAAATATTAGTTACCACTAACAGGCTTTTTAATTATTCTACCATACTTTCTTGGATATTTACACAAAGTATTTTTTATTTTTGTTAAAATTACTAGAGAACGATATTCATTTAACTTTGGAACATCAACCTCTATAATATTATCAATTTTTGCCCCTAAAACAGCTATTGATTCCTTTGAATTTTCTACTTCAATATACACTTTTTTACCTTTATACATAACAACTTTACCACCTATTTTACATAATGGAATTAATAACTCTGAAAGTATTTTCATTTCAGCCACCGCCCTGCTGACTACAACATCAAAAATTTCTCTGTAACTTTCTTCATGTGCAATTATTTCTGCTCTGTTATTAATAATTTCTATATTTTGTAAATTTAAGGCATCTACAACTTTCTTTAAAAAGTTTGTAAATTTACTTTTTGAATCTAATAAAAATATTTCTGCATTTGGTAAAAAAATTGCTAAAAGTATACCTGGCAAACCTGGGCCTGTCCCAACATCAATGATTTTTAAATATTTATTTTCTTTTAAATTAAACTCTTTATAAAACTTAAAAAAAGCAAGACAGTCATAAAAATGTCTTGATAAAATCTCCTCTAAATTTTTTGTTCCAATTAGATTATGAACTTGATTCTCTTTAAAAATAAAATTTAAGTACAATAATAATTTTTCCAGTTGACATTTATTAGGCTTTATATTTAATAAAAATAAATCTTTTGCTATATTTTTTTTTAAATTTTGATTATTATAAATTTTATTATCAAGTTGATAATCTCTAATATAAAAATTCATAAAACCATTCCTACTAAATCTAATTGTTGCTGTTTACTTTGTATTTTTGCCTTGATTTTAGATATATTAATAAAATACTAATATCTGCAGGTGATACACCAGCAATCCTAGAAGCTTGGCCAAGAGTATCAGGCTTAATTTTTGATAACTTTTCTTGAGCTTCTATAGTTAATCCTTTAATTTGATAATAATCTATATTTTCATCTATAAAAAATTCATCAATATTACTTAATTTTTCAACAATATTTAAAGCTCTATCTATATAGCCTTTATATTTTATATTTATTTCTACTTGTTCAAAAATATCTTTATCAAAAGATGAAATTTCTAACTCTTTAAGGATGCCATTATTTTTTGATGAGAATGCTAAAAAATCAAAAATATTGATTTCTGGTCGCTGTAAAATTTTATAAACACTAATCGGATAAGTTATTTTTGAACTATTATTATTTTCTAAAAATACATTTATATTTTTATCAGGTGTTAAAATTATACTATTAAAGTAATTTATAAAATAGTCTATTAATTTTTCTTTATTCTTAACTTTTTCTATTTGAGCATCATTTACTAATCCAATTTTATGCCCTATTTTAGCCAGCCTGATATCAGCATTATCAGGCCTTAAAATTAATCTAAATTCAGACCTAGAAGTATACATTCTATATGGTTCTATAAGTTGTTTAGTTATTAGATCATCTATTAAAACACCAATATAGCTTTCACTCCTTTTAAAAATAATTGGTGATAAACCCATTATTTTTCGTGCAGCATTAACACCTGCAACAAAACCCTGCACTGCAGCTTCTTCATATCCAGAAGTACCATTTATTTGTCCAGCAAAATATAAATTTTCATAAAGTTTTGACTCTAATGTGTGTTTTAATTGATTAGGTAATACAAAGTCATACTCAACTGCATAACCTGGTCTAACAATGCGGGCATTTTCTAAGCCATTAACAGAGTTAACTATCCTTTGTTGAATATCAACAGGCATACTGGTTGTTAGCCCTTGTAAGTAAGATTCATTAGAGTATTTGCCTTCAGGTTCTACAAAAACTGGATGCCTTTTTTTATCTCCATAATTAATAACTTTTCTATCAATGGATGGGCAATGCCGTGGACCATGAGTTTTAACCATTCCGGATTTAATTGGCGAAAATAAAATATTATCCTTAATGATTTTATGAGTTTTCTCATTTGTGTATGTTAAATAGCTAGGGATATTATCATATACTTTATCTTCATGCCAAAAGGAAAATTTAGTTTCAATATCTTCACCTGGAGCAATTTGCATTTTATTAAAATCTACAGTTCGTTTATCAACTCTAGGAGGTGTAGCTGTCTGAAACCTATCCATTTCAAACCCTAATTTTTTTAAACTTATAGTTAAATACATTGATGGATACTCTCCCATTCTCCCTGCATTATAGTCAATATTACCAATAATAATTCTTCCTCTTAAAAATGTTCCTGTAGTAATAATAACAGCTTTTGAATAAAAATTTATTCCACTCTCAGTTTTAACACCAATAATTTTATTATTTTTTACTAATATATTTTTAACTATAGATTGTCTTAAAGTTAAATTTTTTGTATTTTCTAATGCCTGTTTCATTGCTATTTCATATTCTTTTTTATCAATTTGTGCTCTTAGCGCTTGAACTGCTGGTCCTTTGCTTTTATTTAAAACTCTTATTTGTATAGCAGTTTTATCTGCAAGTTTAGCCATTTCTCCGCCTAGTGCATCAAGCTCTAACACCAAATGGGTTTTCCCAACTCCACCAATTGCAGGATTACAAGGCATTAAAGCAATCTTATCAATATTAATAGTAAGTATTAAAGTATTAAGGCCTAATCTAGCACAAGCTAAAGCCGCTTCACAGCCTGCATGCCCGGCTCCAACAATGATTACATCAAAAAAAGTTTTAGATTTAACAATATTCATAATTAATTTAATGTTTCACGTGAAACAATTTTAAGTAACTAATTAAAGCTAATATATCAAAAGGTTTTATGCCAGTTAAACTTTTAGCCTGATTAATAGTTAAGGGTTTTTCTTTCTCAAATACAGATCTTCCTTCCAAGGATAAATTTTTCACTTTTGAATAATCAATATCCATTGGAATCTCTAAAAACTCATTCTCCTCAAAAAGTTTTAGCCTTTCTTCTTCTCGCTTAAAATATATTTCATATTTAAGATTAATAACGATACTTTCAAATTCATAATCATTTAAATTAAAATTATTTTTTATCTGATTAATTTGAATAGGACTTAATCTGTCTTGCCTTATATCTTCAAGAGTATTTTTATTTAAATAAAATTTACTAGACTTAATATTTTCCAACACAGAATAGATCTTATTATATTTTTGTTCTATTAAGCTTATTAATTTTAATGGCTTATTATTTAACTGTTTTAAATATTTTATCATTCTGCAGTCTGCATTATCATGCCTATGTAATATCCTAAACTCATTTCGTGATGTTAACATTCTATAAGGTTCTATTACTCCTTTAGATACAATGTCATCTATTAAAACACCAAGATAGCCATCTGCCCTATTAATAACTAACTGTTTTTTACCTTTAACATAAAATGAAGCATTTATACCAGCTACTATGCCTTGTGCTGCTGCTTCCTCATATCCTGTTGTCCCATTAATTTGTCCGGCAAAAAATATACCCTTATGTAATCTACTCTCAAGTGTTAACTTTATTTGGTTCGGAAGCAAGTAATTATACTCAACTCCATATCCAGGTCTTGTAATTATTGCATTTTCTAAACCTTTTATTCTATGAATTATTTTCTCTTGGATTTCTTCGGAAAAAGTTGTAAATAAACCATGTAAATACATTTCTTTTGTTTCAAAACCTTCTGGCTGAATAAAAATTATATGTCTTTTCTTATCCGGAAACTTTAAAACTTTATCTTCTATTGAAGGGCAATACCTTGGATTATTAATATCCTTTCTCTTTTTTATACCTGGACTTTTATTTAAATTTTTTAATATATATTCAATACAGTCTTTTTCTATATAGGTAATATATATTTCTTGTTGTTCCTTATTAATTGAGCTTATGTTTTTTGACTTATATTCATTATCAAAAGAAAACCATTTAGGCTCAATATCATATCCTTGTATTTTAAGTTTTTTAAAATTAATTGTTTTGCTATCAACTCTTGGTGACGTTTCGGTTCTAAACTTTCCAAATTTATATCCAAAACTTTCAAGAGTTTCAGCAATTTTTATAGAATTAATTTCTCCTTGTCTACCAGCATTCTCTTCATAATTGCCCCAAAATATTACACCACGTAAAAAGGTACCCGTAGCAAAAATTAAGGACTTTGATTCATATACGCTTCCATCACTTAATGTTACTAAATA
>JACVJA010000186.1 GCA_015661035.1 Candidatus Calidifonticultor daggyaiensis
CATAAACTACTTTACGAATTGGAATTTTATGTAGCTCGATTTTCATATTATTGTTTTAACCTTTTGTTTTTAATTAAAATTCTATGATAAAGTTTTTTACCTTTTATCATTGCTGTTGGATTATTTCCAATCAAATATTTTCCCGCATGCTCTTTACTATTTGTTTTTGCTAAAATCTCAAATTGGTTTGGATTGTATTTACTAATAAAAGTAATTGGAACTCCCATAACACCATCGTAATCCATTGGAATATCTGAATATCTTGAAACTTCTATGGCATCATAATTATCATATTTAGGATAATCAGTAGGGTTATATTTTTTATATAAAACCAATTCTTCGTGTCTTTTTGTAGTGTCAAGATTTGTAAACCACAAAATTCTACCCATACTAAAATATTTTATTCCATTTACGATCTTTTTTCTTGATTCCGTTGGTATATCATAATCAATTGGCACTTGAAACCATTTGATACCTCCATTGTCATACCCAAGCCATAACCTATTTTCTTTAATAAGCTTAAAAATCTCTTTATAAGTTATAGCATTTTGGTCGCCAAGAATTAGAAATTTCTTATCATATTGAATTAATTGTGCAACATATTCCCTAAACAAAGAAAAAGGAGGATTAGTACAAATAATATCTGCTTGCTTTAGCAGTTCTATACATTCTTTACTGCGAAAATCGCCATTGCCTTTTAATGGAGCTGAGACATTTGCGTTATTTTCTAACAAATATTTTACATCTTCAATATTTATAGCCCCATCTTTATTAATATCTGGCACTTCATTAATTTCAATTCTATGAGCTTTTGCATTTTTTGATTTAATTGATTTCTAACCCTCTATCTCAAATAAAGGCAGCTGTCTGCCTGCAACTGGTGAGTTGCTGTAGCTCGTGGTTATAAGCCTTTTTAGTCCTAAAGAATTAAAATTTGCTGCAAAATATTTAAAAAAGTTGCTCTCAAAAGGATCATCACAATTACAATAAATAATCTTACCTCTAAATTGCTCTTTGTAATATTTTAGTTCCTTTTCAATATCTACAAGCTGGGTATAGAACTCATCCTTTTTTTCTATACTTGCCCTATATAAATTTTTATTAAGAGTTTTAATTGACATAAATTAGCATAAAATTATTTTTTATTTAAAAATTTTATTTATAAATACATTAATTACGTTACCATTGTTAATATTAAATTTTTTGTTTGATTATAAATTAGATTGGCAAAAATCGTCACTTTATTTTACTATACATTTGATAGATAAAAAAGTATCTTAGACTTAAATAGAATATAATTATTTAAGTTTACAAGCATTAGTTCTAAAATTTATCATTAAATTATACTTAAAAAATTGTCACCAAATTTTTTCTTATTGTCATTTAAAAGTTAAAAGTGGACTAAATATTTTTTCTAAAAGTTGGGTATATTTAAATCCTCGTTCTTTGCACTTGTAGTGCCTGCAAATTTTCTATTATGCCAAAACCTTATCTCTGAAATTCCAGTTTCCATATCGGGGACTATTCTTAAAGATATCCTCTTTCTTAATGGTACATTTGGTACTGAAAGCTCCAATTTTTTAAGTGATATCTTTCTGTATGCATTTACAACCCTTGAATCCCTGAGTGCAAATATATCCTTTGTCGATATGTATGGAGCAGGTATTATAAAATCTCTAAACAGTGATCTTTTATCATCTAATGCTCTGTAAAACCTTATATCAGGAATTTCTCCAGTGGTTGAATGAACTTGAGCACTATTGTATCTTTTAATTTCAGATAAAAGCACCTCTCTTGCATCATCTATTTCTTTTATTCCATTTCTTGCACAAATTCTTACAATCCTGTCCTGAAGCCATCTGTAAGGCCGCTTAAATTTTGCCTTTTGCCTGTGGAGACAGTGCATAAATAAGCTTAATCTCTAGATCAGATAAAACCTGCTTAAATTGAGGGTTGACATCATCTGTTACCTTTATATGGTTTCGCCAGAAGCTATCTCTGCCTTGAACAAATCTAAATATCGAATGGCTATCAACGTAGAATGAAAAAAAATACCATACTTTAGGCATATGTATTCTAAGACTTCAATATGAGCCCAACTTGTTTCTGAATGCAAAAAGTCTCCATATAATATTTTGCGGCTGTAATCATCAAGAGTTGTAATAATATACCATTTAGAGGAAGCATAAGGGCTCCATTTATGGTGCGAGCTGTCATGCTGAAGTAGCTCTCCTGCATAATTTGTTAAAACTTGTCTGTCATGGACTTTTTTAACTTTAGCTTTATTGTAGTATCCATGTTTTTTGGCTCTATCTATTATTGTTGTAACAGACACTTTTTGTCTGTACTCTGATAACATCCTGTCTTTTATGAAACTATAGTTATAATTTTTAACAGGAATATCGGAGTTTTGTATAAGTCTTTTCTCTGCTTCAAGCTCTGCCATTATATTTTCTTCAACTTCATATGAGATTTTATTATTTGATCTATTTCTTTGATACTCTATGGAAAAATCATATCTGTTTTGCTTGTATGATTTAAGTATTTCAAAAAACCTTGAGCGTCCAATTTTAAGGATTGAAAGTATGTATTCAATCTCAATTTCTTTCCTTATATAGCTTTGAAGCAATAATTTTATCTGGTTGTCAGTAAACCTTTTATGAAGTTGATTAGCCATTAATTTTGTTCCCTTTCTGCTGTTTATAATACTAGAGCAAAATGGTAACAGAGATTTTTTTCTTAAAATATTATTAATTTATCAAAGAACAATTTTAGGACTTGACAAGTCCACTTTTAACTTTTAAATAGTCCAGTTTTAACTTTTTGCTAACATTTATAAATTCTAATATTATAAAAATATTATTACTTATAATAAGTCAAAATATTTATTATTCCTAATTATTCAAAATTATAACCAAATTCAAACTTAGATACTGCTCACAATATTTAATTATTGTTTTAGGCTTGGTGGTAAAATTATTTAGCATTTGGGTGTGATCTTGGATATTTTTTTTCAATAATTGTTTTTTTGTAGTTCCTTTATAGCATCCATTAAGTCTCTTCTAGTAATTTTATTGATAACAAGAAAATAAGGATGCCAACGTTCATTTTAATTCACTTTAATTTTAGATTAAAAAATATTATAATAAAAAATCATAATTATATATAATGGAGAAAGAAATGAATAATTTTACATTTGATGGATGTTCAAGGGTTATTTTTGGCAAAAATACTGAGTTAACTGTTGCAGATGAAATAAAAAGGTTTGGTGGCTCTAAAATTCTTTTGCATTATGGAATGGGGAGTATTAAAAAATCTGGCCTTTACGATAAAATTGTTAAAATATTAAAAAAAGCTGGACTAGAAATAGTGGATTTTGGTGGTGTAAAGCCCAACCCTGTGCTCTCTAAAGTCAGAGAAGGCATCAAGATATGTCGAGAAAATAAAGTAGATTTTATTCTTGCTGTAGGTGGAGGAAGTGTCATAGATTCAGGAAAAGGAATTGCTGTGGGTGTTCCATATGAAGGAGATGTATGGGATTTTGCTGAAAACAAGGCAGTGCCACAATCGGCGATTCCACTTGGGGTTATTCTCACAATTCCTGCGTCGGGCTCAGAGACAAGTAGATATAGTGTAATAACAAATGAGGTTGGATTATGGAAAAGAGATCTTGTTAATGAAAACCTTGAATTGATAAGGCCAAAGTTTGCGATACTCAATCCAGAACTTACATTTACATTATCTCCATTCCAGACTGCTTGCGGACTTGTTGATATAATGGCACATGTAATGGAAAGATATTTCTCTAGGACAGAAAATGCTGATTTATCTGATAAATTGTGTGAAGCTGTGATGAAGTCTGTGATAAGAAATGGGCAAATTGTAATGGCAGAACCAGAAAACTATAATGCAAGGGCTGAAATTATGTGGGCAGGTTCTGTTGCGCATAATGATTTGATAGGTATGGGCAGAGATTGGGATTTTGTTTCGCACCGGATAGGAGTCGAATTAAGTGCAATTTATGATATTGCACATGGTGTAAGCCTTTCAATTGTTTTTCCTGCATGGATGAAGTACGTTTATAAACTTCACCCTGAAATATTTGCAAAATTTGCAGTAAATGTATGGAATATTGACTATGATTTTACTTCCTTGGAAAGAACTGCATATGAAGGTATAAAACAGCAGGAAAACTTTTATAGAGAGATAAATATGCCGGTAAGGCTTAGCCAAGTTAATATTCTTTCAGATAGATTTGAAGAAATTGCAGAAAAAACAGATAAAATTGGAAGTATAAAAAAAATAGACAAAAATGATGTAATATCGATTTTAAAAATTGCACAGTAATGCACAATTA
>JACVJA010000187.1 GCA_015661035.1 Candidatus Calidifonticultor daggyaiensis
AACCTTTATTTTTGGAATTTTTGGCAGGTGGCCCCAGGGTAAAATCCCATTTCTTAAAATATTGTATAGCCCTTCAATTTTTACTGGAACTACAGGAACTTTCATATCTAATGCAATAACACCTATTCCGTTTTCAAATTTTCCAATACTTCCATCAAGAGTTACTCTGCCTTCTGGGAAAATAAGAATATTAAAGCCCTTATCTAAAAGTCTTCCAGTATTTTCAAGCACTTGTTTAAAGCCATGAGTTCTAGAAAGGGGTGTTACATTTACAGCTAAATTTACTAATAAATAAAAACCAACTGCTTCAAAAAATCTTAAAATTAACGGCCCCTTTCTGTAAAAAAAGTGTGCAAAATGATGTTCTATTGACATAAGTGCAGTTAATTTTTGCCTTATTATTAAAGGTAAAGAATATAATATAACAAAAGTATCTAAATTACTTGAATGATTTGCAGCAAATACCACTGGGGTATTTAATTTCTTAATAATTTTTAAATTTTCCTTACCTTCTACACTTTTTACATAAAGCATTGATATGAAAGGATATAATATAAACTGAAAGATGGTCCTAATTATTCTTGTTATTTTCCAATATGGAAAACTGTAAAATGGTATTTTAAAAGAATCTTTTGGCGGGTTTTTAATTGCTTCCTCGAGTTTTTCAATTGTAGTATCTCTTGAGATTAAGGATTCGTTAATTTCAATATTAAAATTTTGCTCTATTTCATTAGCCAGTTCAACCATATCTAAAGAATCCAATCCCAAATCTTCTTCAAGTTTAGCTTTAGGATTTAGCTTTTGAAAATTTAGATTCGGAATTTTTTTAATTTTACTGATAATTGAAGTAATTTTTAAATCTTGATAATTATAATAAATTTTGTCTTGTGCTTTTACTTTATTTTTTCCTTTTGCATCTATACTCACTTCTGTGCTTACTTTATCCCCTATGAATATTTCAGATTCTTTACCGCTTTTAATTTTTACTAATTTTGATAAATTTGGGTTTTTAAAATAATTACTATTAATAATATAGTCTATTAAGATATTCTTTTTTATTTTCAAAGTTGAAGTTCTAGGAAAATCCTCTTCAGGCCATAAAAAATAACCTGATAATTTTTGATAGACATTCAATTTTTTATTAGCTTCAATTATTAAATTTTCAAGTGCTAATTCTTTTAAGCTTAAGTCTTCCTTTAAAATAAGAACTGCAATTAAATATAATTTTTTTTCATAATTTATTGGCACTACTGCACAATCTTTAATTTGATTATAAGACTTTAAAATTAATTCAATATCTTTTGGATATATATTAATTCCGTCAGGTCTTACTATTACATCATCCTTTCGACCTTTAAAGTAAATATTTCCATCATTGTCAAGTTCTGCTAAATCTCCAGTTTTAAACCAACCATTAACAAATGCCCTTTTAGTCTTTTCTACATCTTCAAAATAACCAACACTTATATTATTACCTTTAACATAAACTTCGCCATTAACAATTTTTACTTCTTGCCCGGGAAGGACCTTCCCTATAGAACCTGCTTTACTTCCAATTGGGTCTGATAATGAAACTAAAGGAGCAGTTTCAGTTAAACCGTAGCCTTGAAAAATTGAATATGATATTGTCCTAAAAAAATCTTCTACAGTTGGGTCAAGAACAGCACCACCAACCATTATAGCAACTAACCTAAAGCCAATCTTAATATGCAAATTTAAAAACACCAAAAATCTTAGCTGCCATTTTTTGTTCTTATATTTATTATATTTATTAAAAAATTTTGAGGTATCTAGATTATACTTCTCTATTATATATTCCTTTATAAGCTCAAGAATTTTTGGTAATACACCTATAATCCATACTTTCTCTTGCCTAATTGTTTTTAAAATATGAGCAGGGCTAACACTGTATGTAAATAAAACATTCAAGCCAAGCATTAGCGGTGTAAAAATACCTATTAACTGCCCATACATGTGGCTTAAGGGAACAAGGGACAAAATTTTAGGATTTACCATCAGCTTAAAAAAATTATTATATTTTTTCATAATTGGGATTATGGCTTTAAGATTTGCTTCAATATTTTTGTAAGCAATCATTACACCTTTAGGTTCTGAAGTGGTTCCAGAGGTAAAAATTATTTCAGCCAAGTTTTCTGAGGAAAATAAGCCTTCTGTTTTAAATAACTCGTTTTCTAATTTTTCTATATCTGTATTTTCTAAACTTTCTATACTTTCTAAACTTTCTAAATCTATACTGTAGCTATCTATATTATGATTACTTTCTATATTTGCATTATATTCAGCCATAAATTCTTTATTGTATGCAAAGCCTTGTTTAAATATAGAAGCTAGATTGTTTAAAGATTTACCTGCTAAAAATTTTATAGTATCAAAATAAATAATTTTTAAATCAGAATTTTTTTCATTTAAACTTTTAAATTTGTAAAAATTATCTGCAATTTCTTCGTTTTCAGCAATTACTGCTTTCGCTCTAACCTTTTTAAGAACATTAATTTCAAATTCTTGAGTCGATTTTATATCAATTGGAACTACTACTGCCTGACATAATAACACGCTTAAAAAAGCAATTACCCACTCTGGAGTATTTTGTCCTTTAATTATAATTTTATCAAAAGGCAAAACACCGGTACTTTTTAAGTAATAACAAAATTTAAGAGAAGTAATATAAACTTCTTCAAAAGTATAACTCCAAACCCTGTATTTATCTTTATATGAAAAAAACCTCTTGTGTATATATTTTTGTGCAGTTAAATTTTCTTTTAAAAAGTTTATTAGTTTTAAATTTTTCAATTTTATTTCATTAAATTATTAAAATTAAAATTGTAAAACTTTTAAAAATATTCAAATATCGATAATTCTAAAAACTAATAACCAGGAAAATAATCAAGCTTTATGTTATCTAAAGAAATCGCATCATTTACAAGCTCATCCTCTACAGCTTTAACTAATGGAGGTGGACCTGAAATATAAAAAATTCTTTGATTATAATAAGGAACAGCTATTTTTATTAGATCAAGATTTAATCTTTCAGGGCTTATTATATATCTTACCTTAAATGTATTATAACTATTTGCCAACCTATCAAAATCATCTTTGAATACAATCTCATTATTTCTATTGCTATAAAGTAAAAAAACCTCTAAATCTTTTAAATTATTATTAAATTCTAAATCTAATAAAATTGACCTGTATGGAGTTATGCCAATACCGCCTGCAATTAAAACATAGCTTTTATTAAATTCGCTTATTACAAATTCACCATCTGGTCCAACAGCTGAAATAATCTGATTTTTCTCTAATGAAAATAACGCTTTTTTAAAAGTACTGGATTTTTCAAACTCAAATCTAGTAGTTATCATTATATTTTTTTCAAAAGGTGCAGAAGAAATTGTAAAAAACCTATTTATACCCCTATCATCAGGTTGGTTGTGCGGGATTGAAAAATGCATATATTGTCCTGCCTGCCATTTTATATCAACTTCTGGTTTAAATATAAAGGAAAAACAATCACTTGTTCTTTGAATTTTTTCAATAAACTTTAATTTCATATAAGCTCCATAAATAAAGTTTTAATAAATATCTTAAAATGAGTAGCTCAATTACTATTATAACAATAATATCAAAAATTAGTACTAAAGTTCGCTTTTAAGCTCGCTTATGAATTTATTAAGAATAAGCTGCTTTTTTAATTTTTTATATAAAGATTTCTTTGAAGTATTTATTATTGCGGAATTTAATATTTTTAATAAAAGCGGATAATTATTATTCTCAAAATATATTTTAATTAAGAGATTATATGTAAAGCAGCTGCTTGTGTTTTTATATACATTTTCAAGCAAAAGTTTCTCAGCAGCCTTAAAATTCCTATTCTGCAGGTAGAATACTGATTTTATTTCATTATTTTTAACTTTTTCTAAATCTATATTACTTTGAAACATTTCTTATTATATTGTTTATTTATCAACAATTAAAATTTATAACATTTTAGCAAACAAACTAAATATCTTTTTTTAATATTTTTGATATTGTATAAATCAAAATAACCTTAACTTTATAACCATAACTTTATTTAAAATTTTAATTTAAAAGCTTAATAATTATTATCGAAAAAATATTATAAAAACTTAAAAAAATTTTTAAATTTTTGATTCTCTTAACTTTAATAATTTTAACTTTAATGCCTGTAATTCCAAAGATAGTTATAACAATAGGAATTAGTAAAATTAAAAGTTGATTTCAAAAATGTGGGTAATTTAAAAAAGTTTTAAGGCAATATTTTTAAATAAGGCAAAAATTTAATAAAAAATTATAAAAATGTAAAAAACAAAATAAATA
>JACVJA010000188.1 GCA_015661035.1 Candidatus Calidifonticultor daggyaiensis
TACATAAAAATAAGATTTAAAAATAAAATTTTAAAAGAAGGTTTAAATGGAAAAAACAGAAAGCCAGCATAGAAATGATATAATTGATGTTTGCAAAAGAATTCATGCAAATGGCTGGGTTGCAGCAAATGACGGGAATGTGTCTGTAAGAATAAATCAAAATACTGTACTTTGTACTCCAACTGGTTTTAGTAAGGGTTATTTAACTTCTGATCAGCTAATAAAAGTAAATTTAGATGGTGAAAAAATTGAAGGGTTTTTGCAACCTTCATCAGAAATGAAAATGCATTTGGATGTTTATAAAAACAAAGAAAATATAAATGCTGTAGTACATGCACACCCGCCTTTTTCAACTGGTTTTGCTGTGGCAGGTATTGCTTTAGATGAATGTATAATGCCAGAGATAATTATTGGCCTTGGTTCAATTCCATTAACTAAATTTGGTACACCTTCTACAATGGAAATACCAGAAAATATAAGACCGTATTTAAAAGATTATAGTGTATTTCTACTGCAAAATCACGGAGCTCTTTCAATTGGCGGAGATGTTTATCAGGCATATTATAGAATGGAGAGTTTAGAATTATTTGCTAAAATAAATTTTATTGCAAGGCTTTTAGGAAAAGTAAATATATTAAGTGAAAATGAAGTAAAAAAAGTAATAAAAATAAGGGAGCAGTTTGGGCTTGATACTGAAAATTATCCTGGTTGCAGAATTGATGGTAAAGTAATTAAAAAAGCTGATGAAGCAGGTAATATAAACTTTGAGAGTTCCAGAGATAAATTTGATAAAACCATTGAATACGCGGATAAGAGCAGATATTTCGATAAGATAGTATTGACTAAAGAAATGCTTGTTGAAATAATAACCGCTGTAGTTAAAAATGTTTTAAATTATTATAAATAAGTAAATTAATTTTTTATAGATAAATAATATCTAGTAGTAAACAATATCCTTTAAAATGTTATAAATAAAATATAAAAAATATAAAAAACTAATAGAAATAAAAATATTATAAATAATTACTTAGGTGTGAATTAGAAAGGTATAATAAAAATAAAAATTTAACCAAATTTTAACTATTAAAAATAAAAAGTTAAAATAGTATAATTAAATAGCTAAAATATCCAAGGTAAGATATAAAAAAATAATTTAGAGTTCCAAATAAAACTATAATTTTAATAAAATAATAGTTTTAATAAAATAAAAATTGTTTAATCAATAATTAAAATTTAAGTAAAAGGAAAGGAAAGGAAAAAAAATGGCAGGAGAAGCAATTGGAATGATTGAAACAAAAGGGCTTGTTGGCTCAATAGAAGCAGCTGATGCAATGGTAAAGGCTGCAAATGTAACACTTATGGGTGAAGAAAGAATAGGCGGAGGTTTTGTAACAGTTATAGTAAAAGGTGATGTAGGTGCAGTAAAAGCAGCAGTTGATGCAGGTGCTGCTGCAGCGAAAAGAGTTGGAGAGCTTGTATCAGTTCATGTTATCCCAAGACCTCATCCTGAACTTGATATGATACTGCCTCAATAATTTAAAACTTTAACTTAGAAAAGAAACTTAATAGTTAAAGTTTAAAGAATAAAGAATAATTATAAAAGATATAAAAGATAAGATATTTAGAAAAATATTATATTTATTATAAGTGAGGTATTAAATTGGATACCGAACAGTTAATAAGAGATGTGGTAAAGAATGTATTGCTTAAATTAAGCCAGGAAGGGTTAATAGACAGCAGTTCAAGTATTAAACAAAATCAAGGTAAAGATAGAAAGATAGTTACTGGGGTTTCTGTTAGGCATATTCATTTATGCCGTGAACATATAGATATACTTTTTGGAAAGGGTTATATATTAAATATTTTAAGAGAGCTCTATAATCCTGGTTATGCCTGCAAAGAAACCTTAACTATTGTTGGTCCAAAACTTACTGCAATACAGAATGTAAGAGTTTTAGGTCCACCAAGGTCTAAAACCCAAGTAGAACTTGCAAAAACAGACTGCATTATACTTGGAATAGATGCGCCTGTTAGAGAAAGCGGAAACGTTGCCGGCTCGGGATCGTGTGTACTTGTTGGTCCTAAAGGAGCTGTTTATTTAGAGGAAGGTGTGATAAGAGCAAATAGGCATTTACATATGAGTACTGCTGATGCAGAATTTTATGGTATAAAGGATAATCAGCTAGTAGATATTAGAGTTCCTGGACCAAAAGGGCTAACTTTTAATAATGTACAGGTTAGAGTAGCACCTGATTTTAAAACAGAATTTCATGTAGATACAGATGATGGAAATGCTGCAGATTTAGTCAATGGTTCAATAGTAGAAATTGTAGATGCCTCATGTATTACAGCACTGGAACCTCAGATGGCAGATTCAGATAAAATTCCGCCAACAATTCCGGATGCAAGTTTTGTTGGGGAGATTCAAGACCCTAATGTTTTGAAGAATATATGTTCAATAGCAGCAGGTGTTCCTGTAAGTACTGAAAATATAAAGCAGGCAGTAAGTCAAGTTATCACAACCACTACCACAGAAAAAAGTAAAGTACTTAACAAGGTTGATTCTAATAATTTGGCATCTAATGATTCTAATTTAGTGCAAAATTCAAGCCTTACAAAGAAGATATTAATAACAGTATCAGACCTTGACAAGTATGCTCAAACTGGAATTACTGTAACAAAAGATGTTATACTCTCACCACTGGCAAAGGATGAAGCAATAAAAAGAGGAATAAAAGTAATTTATGAATTTAATTAAGTTTATTTAGCTTTTAAAATTTATTTAAAATAAAAGCAGGAGGTAAAAGTGGCAGTAGACCAAGCCCAGATAGAAAAAATTGTTCGTGAGGTAGTAGAAAACCTGTTTGCAACTTCTGGTTCTACGACTTTAAAATCTACCCCTGTTTCTTTTTCGAGCTCAAATGGCTTGTTTGATTCTATTGAAGATGCAATTTCTGCTGCTAAAAAAGCCCAGGCTAAGTTTGTATCCATGGGTAAAAATATAAGGTATAAAATTGTTGATAACATAAGAAAAGCATCTTTAGAGAATAAAGAAAAACTTGCTAAAATGGCTGTTGAAGAAACAAAGATGGGTAGAGTTGAAGATAAAATCAAAAAAAATGAAGTAGCAGCTTTATATACGCCGGGTCCGGAATATCTTGAAGTAAAAACATATACAGATGATAATGGAATGCTTGTTATCCAAGGAGCACCTTTTGGTGTAATTGGGGCAATTGCTCCTATGACAAACCCTGTGCCAACAATAATTAATAATACAATTTGCATGATAAGTGCAGGAAATTCTGTTGTGTATTTACCCCATCCATCTGCACACAACTGTACAATTGAAATATTTAAGATAGTGCATAATGCAATAGTATCAGCTGGTGGACCTCCAAATTTAATTGCAGCTGCAGCACAATCAAAAATAGAAAATGCTGCTGCTGTATTTAAAAGCCCGGACGTTGACTTAATAGTAGTAACTGGCGGACCAGGTATAGTTCGTCTGGCTATGAAAAGCGGAAAGCGTGTTATGGGTGCTGGACCTGGCAATCCCCCAGTTGTTGTTGATGATACTGCAGATATAAAAAAAGCTGCAAGGGATATAATTGAAGGAGCATCATTTGATAATAACATTTTATGTAATGAAGAAAAAGTTTGTATAGTACTAAAATCTGTACTTTCTTCATTGCTTGATGGTTTTGCATCTGGTGGTGCAGTAGTATTAAATGAACTTCAAGCACAAAAAGTCCAAAGTGTTGTAGTAAAAGATAATGAGATTGTTAAAAGCTATATGGGTAAAGACTGTGCTGTTATATTAAAAGATGCAGGAATTGATGTAAATCCTCAAACAAGACTTGCTGTTTTTGTAACTGATAAAGATAATCCAATAGTAGTACATGAGCAGTTAATGCCAATACTTCCAATTGTTCCGGTTGACACGTTTGAGCAGGCTGTATCATTAGCGATTGAAGTTGAACATGGTTTTAAACATACAGCTATAATTCATTCAAATAACATTGAGAGAATTACTAGATTTGCTCAAGCGCTTAATACAACTTATGTAGTAGTAAATGGACCAAGTCAGGCTTTAGCTGCTGATGTATATAAAGGCGGGACAACCTGGACTATAGCTGGTGCAACTGGAGAAGGAGTTACTACTCCAGCTACATTTACGCGTGAACGAAGGTTAGTATTAAATAATACATTAAATTTTGTAAAATAAACAATTAATAAATTAAGTAAATTAAATTTTAAAATTTATAAAATTATTATTAAGTTTATAAGTTAAAAATAATCACATAAATCACATAATAAACAAATAATAAACAATAATAATAAA
>JACVJA010000189.1 GCA_015661035.1 Candidatus Calidifonticultor daggyaiensis
AAATTTAAAAAAACAAATAAAATAAATGGAATATATTAATTATTGATCAATATTAAATTGTAGAGTTTAGCTTTGCCAGCAGTAATTTTCCTTAAGCAAAACTAACCCTAAAATAAGAGGGCTTGTGTGGTTATTCTTTAATCTTAATATATTAATTAATTTATTTTCCATTTGTGGCTTATTATATATATAAAATAAAAAAAATCAATACAGTAAAAATATTATTTTTTAAATCATTGATAATTTCAAGACCTTATTTTACTAAATTCACTTTTGACTCTTTGAAATAATATTTCTAATACCTGATTTACCGCATCATCTAAATTATAATTTTCAATTATTGGTATCTTATTTTTTATTGCAAGGTCTTCAAGATATTTCTGGATAGAATGTATTTTATCCAAATGATCTATGTATCTTTGCATTGGTCTAGATCCTTGAGTTTCAACTGTTCTCTTGGTGAAATGCTCCTTATGTATTTCAATATCAGCAACAGTAAAAACGAATTCTTGAATAATAGCTTTTGATTCGAATTTCTTTAAATCCATATAACCAGGTACGACATGAGCGCCTTCTATAATAATATCGTTTTTTTCTTCAATGCTTCTTTTAACAATTGCTTCCACTCCAACTATAACTGCCATAACCTGCTCTCTAAATCCCAATATAACTGGGTCAACACCAACCGGAGGTAATGTTAAAAACTGGTAAGCATTATATGAAGAACCCCTAATTGCTCTAATAACTTTGTCAGAAACTGTCGCCCTCATAACTTCCCTAATAGCATCAGTTGATGCTACTCTAGTTATATTTAGTCTACTTGCTAATATTGTTGCAATAGTTGACTTTCCAACCCCTGTAGCACCCCCTATTAAAATAATGATAGGTTTTTTTAACTTGCCAACAGACTGCCATAAAAGATATTTTTCTGCATATTCTAAATTAACATTCTCTTTTAAGAATCTAAAAACAACAGACCTTAATTCATCAAGCGGGATTCTCTTAATATTTGAGTTTATTAGGTAATGCTCTATGTCAACGGCAATTTTATGACATAACGCAATATCAAGACCAGTAACCGATATTGAAGCTGCTAAAATTCCTTTTGAAAAAGGTAGCCCCTTTTCCTTATCGCTAATAATTATTAAGTGTTCTTTTATGCTCTTATTATTTTGTGGTTCTTTTTCAAGCGTCACTTCTAATCCTTTTAATAAAGTTGTCAAAATGATCTTTACCTTCAATGATTATTGGAATGTTATTTATATAATTAATTCCTTTTTTTTGTGATAAAGCAAATTCTGTAACCACATCTACTGATGCGGCTTTTAGTTCAGTTACTATCATTTCATAATCACTATCAATAAAATTACTATATTTGCAATATTGGCTGCTATCAAACATTTTATCATTTTGATTATATTCACAGCTGTTAGCAATATTACTATTACTTTTATTATTCTTACTAATAATCATATTCATTTTGCTTAATTTGTTATAATTACTAATTTTATTTAAATCTTCTTTTAATTTTTTCCTATCTGATAAATTAAAAGATACCCCTACAACCTTACAGTTAAAAGTTTTTTCAAAATAATCTTTAATCTTATCTTGAACTAAGCTGCTTGCAGTTAATACCAAATAAACTTTTTTATTTTTTACACTGTACAAAGGTTCTGGTCTAAAAATTGATTTTATTATCTTAGCGTCACTTTTAATCTTTAAAATATTTTTAACAAGCACATCAATACTCTCATTATCTGCAAGAGGTTCCTCACACATTGTTATAAAAACAATATCAGCTTGAACTATCCTATAAATACCAAGATAGCCAACAATGCTTTCCCAGCTTTGTGCTGCACTTACTACACATATTTTATAATCAGTTTTTATTGGAGGTATCGATGCACCACTTCCTTCAACTATAATAAAATCATTTTCTAATCTTTGAACTAATTTAACTCCTTCTCTAATATTAGATAAAAAAAACTTTCCGCCAAAACCACCAGCACATCTTCTACACCCAATTGTATCAATTTGTGCAAATAAAGCATCCTCTATATAGTCTGAACTAGCATGCATACCTCTTCTTGCAAGACTTAACAAAAATTCTGGTGTAATTTTTACCTTTTCAGCTTTAATTATTTGTGGCTTTTTAGGACCGCCTCTTCCCATAGCAACTATACAAACCTTTTTACTGCTTGAGATTTCTTTGGCTACAAAAGTACTTACTGCAGTTTTTCCAATTCTTTTTCCAGTTCCAATTATAAGTAAACTTGGTTTAGAAACAGTAATAATTTTAGGTTCATACTCAAAATAAAAATCACTACCCATATAAGAACACTGTCTTAAAAAACAAAAAGATGCAATTTTCATCCTGATTTGATGGTTTACAACAGGCTCATCGCTTAAATCATATAAAATGTCAGGTTTTAAATTATCAAGTGCAGCTAAAAAATCTCTGTCCAAATCAAAAATTTTTTCAACCTTATAACCATAAAACTTTTCTAAGTCATCATCAATTAACTTTTCCGTACCCCCTAAAAAAATAATACCTACAAATTCTCCCTTAAAATATTTTTTTAAAAGATTAATAGCATCCAAGTTTATTTGGGGATAATGCTCACCATCAATTAAAGCAGCTAATTTTTTATTTCTGTTTTGTTGGTTCTTTAATAAATTTATCATTTAGTTTACTTTTATTAGTTTTTCTTTCAAGACCAAGTATTTTTTCAATTCTATCAAAAGGAAACCTTCTATAAATATCTATTTCATTTTCTCTAACATAGATAATGTTATAATTTGGTTCAATTTTGCCTCTTAACCTTAAACTTGATACAGTTCCAGCAGTAATTATATACATATCCTCTACTCTCCAAATATATGGCACGTGTTTATGTCCACATAACACCAAGTCAACTTTACAATCCACTAAAACCTCTAAAACATCACCAGCATCATGCACAATATTTCTTTCACGACCTGTACCCGGTACTGGTATTAAATGATGATGCATTGCAAAAATTTTCAAATCATTTTCATTTGCTTTACTAAACTCTGAATTTATCCATTTGTAATACTCTCTTCCAATTTGACCATTATCTAAATCAGGTTCACTAGAATCAGCAGCAACAATTACCAAGCCAGGAATTTGAAAACTTGCATAACGTTGGCCAAAAATATCCTCAAAATGCATATATCCTACATTTCTTGAATCATGATTACCTGGTTGGATAATTATATTCTTACATTTTATTGGTGATAAATAATTTTTCACTGTTTCATATTCACGCCTGTAACCCATACCAGTCAAATCACCAGTAATCATGACTATATCTGGTTTAAGTTCATTTATTTCATCTACACATCTTGTAAGCAAGCTTGGAATAAATTCAGATTCACCTACATGTATGTCTGAAATTTGAACAATTACAATTTCATTATTCTTTTCTTTCATTTTTATTCCTTAAATTTTTAATAATAATTGACTAATTAATTGACTAATTTTACATTTTTTAGCTAACAAAAAAATTTAATTTTAATTTTTTTAAAACATTGCTATATTTTTTTTCACCTCTAATTATTTTACAACAAGAATCAAACAGCGTATCACTATTTCCTAAAATTTTATAAAAAATATTTACCGAGCTATAAAAAATTTTAGTAAATATCAATGAAGCCTTTATGTCATTAAAAATTTCATTTTTAATCCTATTATAATAGTTATTAAAAGAAAAATCTGATTTTTTTAAGGATTCAACTATACAGTCAAAAGCAAAAAATACACTTCTAAAACAGTTGTACAAACCTTCTCCTGTAAAACCATCGCCTAAACATGCAGCATCTCCAATATTTAAAACCCTGTAACTACAAAACTCTGTATTTCTTGTCATAACAGGTATAATATGGGCTTTTAAATCAATCAATAAGTTTTTAAAACCTACATCTTTATCTTTATTTTTAGTAATACTTTTAATTCCGTTGAGATTAAACTTACTTAATTCAGAAACAGAGTTAGTAATTGGATTTATGCCTTCATTGATAATTGAATTTATATATGAAGCTGAATTTAAAACAGAATTATTTACAAAATATACCTTGGTTATGGTCGGAAGAACTTTTAATAAATAAAAATATAAATATGCCTTTGCTACACTTGCATTATTAATTTGAGTTCCACATCCAATAGAAAAAAAGTTATTTTTTGGAAAAACCCAGCAATACCCTCTTTTTATTCCGCCAAAATCTAAGCAAACAAAACTTTTATTATTAAAGCTTCTATCATAATCTTTCTCATATATTTCTGTTTCATAACCAATAATTTTATTT
>JACVJA010000190.1 GCA_015661035.1 Candidatus Calidifonticultor daggyaiensis
ACCAAAATAAAGAATTTTATAAGAAGAAATTTGAGTTGTTTTTAAATCCAAATTTATAGAGTATTCCTAATCTAAAAATTTTTATTAAAATTTAAATCAAATTCTTTCTTAATCGCTTTAAAATATCCTTTAAAAAACAGTTTGAAAATTTATCAGAATTAATCTATAATTCGTTATTTCTAGCGTGCATGCTGTTGTACTTGTATATTTACTTAAGATTTATTATATGATAACATTGCCTTTTAAAAATTAGCTAAAAAAGATTTTATTCTCAGATTTTATATTTTTATGGAAAATAATAAAGTTTATTTAATTTTAATTATATTTAATTTGTATGTAATTTTTAATTATTTAAAATAAACTTTATTTTATAGAGGTACTGAAATGAAAAAAGATATACATCCAGCATATTATGATTGTAAAGTAATTTGTTCTTGTGGAAATACTTTTCAAACAAAGTCTACTAAAAAGGAGCTTCACGTAGAAATATGCTCAAACTGCCATCCTTTCTATACTGGCAAACAAAAGCTTGTAGATTCTGGTGGAAGAGTTGATAGATTCCAAAAAAGATTAAAAAAAGCAAAAAAATAACAACGAACAAGAAATAGTTATAGGTTACTAATAATATAGTGCTAATTTAACAGATTAATAATAGGTTGATAATAAATAAAAACAAAATGAAAGTAAAGCTAATAAGTCATACACCTCAACCTGAAAGAATGGTAGCCGTTGCTGCAAGGCTTTGCTATGCCCCGGTGGGTGGAGAAAATTTATTTAATAATTTAACAGATTTGGAAGTTGAAAAGTTAGTTAGGTTTATAATTAAAAGCAGGCATTTAAGCACAACAGAGCATATAGTTTTTACTTTTTCAATTGAGGGTGTTTCACGTGCGTTAACACATCAGCTTGTAAGGCATAGGCTTGCATCATATAATCAACAGTCTCAGCGATATGTGAAGTTTTTTGGGAATTATAGTTATATTACTCCACCAACTATTAAAAACAATCCTAAAGTTTTTACAAAGTTTGAAGAAATGATTGAAAGTATACATAAATTTTATGAAGAAATGCTGGCTGCTGGAGTTGAAGCAGAAGATGCAAGGTATATTTTACCAAATGCCTCTGAAACAAAAATAATTGTTACTATGAATGCAAGAGAACTCTTACACTTTTTTTCTGTTAGGTGCTGCAATAGAGCTCAATGGGAGATCAAAAATTTAGCTATTGAAATGCTAAAAATAGTTAAAAAAGTTTGTCCGATAGTATTTGAAAAAGCAGGTCCTAATTGTTTAAGGGGACCTTGTCCTGAAGGTAAATTTAAATGCGAAGCTCCCCCTAAGCCAAGTGATTTTGATGCTTATTAAAGGTAATTAATTGAAATTTCAATTGCAATTATCGTTTTGGTTAATTTCAATTATCTTGCAATTAAGGTTAAGCTATTTTAAAAATTTCACCTTAAAATTTTTTAAAATAATTCCAATTTTAGTAAAATTTTATTATATGGTTTTTATTAAATGTTATTTTTTTAGTTTAATATTTTTTATAAATTATTATTTTTTGATCAATATGAATAATGAAAAAGAGATAAAAAAAGATTTGAAATTAAATGTAGGCGGACAAGCTGTTTTAGAAGGCGTTATGATGCGTACAAAGCGTTTTTGGGCAATTGCTGTAAGACGGCCTGATAAGAGTATATCAACCAGTGTGTTTAAGGAAATTTCAATAACAAATAAAAAAAAGATACTGGGTTTTCCTTTTATTAGAGGTGTTGTTATGCTAATTGAAAATTTATCTTTAGGGTTTAAAGCTTTAAGCTATTCGGTAAATGAAGCTACAGGCCAAGAAGTGCAAATGTCTAAAAGGCAAATGGGAGTATCTGTTGCTATTGCTTTAGTATTTGTTGTTGGAATATTTTTTATACTTCCTACTATTATTGGTAGATCTTTTTCCGGCTTTATTGGAAATTCAATATTGTTTAATTTAATTGAAGGTCTAATAAGGATTGCTTTTTTAATATGCTATATAGTTTTAGTGTCTTTTTTAAAAGATATTAAAAGACTTTTTCAATATCATGGAGCAGAACATAAAACAATTGCAGCCTATGAGAGTAATGAAGAGCTAAATATTGAAAATATTAAGAAATACCCTAGGCTGCATTTAAGATGCGGAACTAGTTTTTTACTTATTGTAATGATTGTATCTCTTTTTGTTTTTGCTCTTTTAGGAAAGCCGCCGCTTTATTTAAGGATAATTTCAAGGGTTATTCTAATTCCTATTATTGCTGGTATTTCTTATGAATTGATAAGACTTGCAGGAAAATATTCAAGATATAAAATTGTAAATATATTATTTTATCCTGGGCTTTTACTGCAAAAAATAACAACTAGAGAGCCGGATAATGATATGATTGAAGTTGCAGTTTTATCTCTTAATAAGGTACTGCAAGCAGAATTTACTGATGCAGATAATAAAGTTGAAAAAGAAGTTATTCAAAAGAAATATGATATAGAGATAAATGCCTAAATATTGTAATGTATTAACAAAATTGTTAAAAATTAGCTTTTATTTAATTTAAATTGAATTGAATTAAACTAAATTAAACTAAACTAAATTAAATTAAAATAAACTAAATTAAATTAAATTTAAATTAAATTAAATTAAAATGGTAGAGTTATTAGATAAAGTAAAAACATATGAGGATACGTATAATAAACTTGTATCTAAGCTTTCAAGCTCTAGCATTTCAAGTGATCCAGAAAAAATAAAAGAATATGGAAAAAAAATTGCTGAACTTGAGGATATTGTTAAAGTTTCAAACTCATATAAAAAAATTTTATCTTCTATAAATGAAATAAAAGATATGTTAAAAACTGAAAAAGATGAGGAAATGAAGCAGTTTTTAGAAGAAGAGCTTGAAAAGAGTAAGAACGAGCTGGCAAAGCTTGAAAAGAAACTTAAGCTTTTCCTAACTCCTAAAGACCCTAATGATGAAAAAAATGTAATTATAGAGATAAGAGCTGGTGCTGGCGGTGATGAGGCAGGACTGTTTGCTGAAGTACTATATAGAATGTATACGAGATATGCTGAAAGTAAAAAATGGCATCACAGTGTTTTAAGTTCTAACCCTCAAGGAATTGGCGGATTTAAGGAAATAATCTTTGAAGTTAACGGTAAAAATGTTTATTCAGATATGAAATATGAATCCGGAGTTCATAGAGTCCAAAGAATACCTGTAACCGAATCAAGCGGAAGAATTCATACATCAACTGCAACTGTAGCAGTGCTTCCTGAAGCTGAAGAAGTGGAAGTAAATATAGATTCTAAAGACTTAAAAATTGATGTATTTCGTTCAACTGGTCCTGGGGGTCAATCTGTAAATACTACTGATTCAGCTGTAAGGATTACGCACTTGCCTACTGGTATTGTTGTATCTTGCCAAGATGAAAAATCACAACTGCAAAATAAAGAAAAGGCTTTAAGAATTTTAAGAGCAAGGCTTTTAGAAATTGAAGAACAAAAGCAAATTGAACAACAAGTAAAACAACGAAGGATGCAGATTGGTACAGGCGATAGAAGCGAACGTATAAGGACTTACAACTATCCGCAAGGCAGAGTTACTGATCATAGGATTAATTTAACATTGTATAAATTAGATGAAATATTAGAAGGAAATATTGAAGAGTTAATTGATGCTCTTAGAACTGCAGACGAGGAGAAGAAACTAGAAAGACTTAATCTTTAATTTTTAAATGCATCTTTAATTCTGCTCATATGCTCAATATTAGGCTTTATTTAGAATTGGATGTAAAAATAGATTAAAAATTAGGTCTAAAAAAAGCTTTTAAGACAATAATTTAAATGAAGTGTTAAATAATAACTAAAAATTGAATAATAAAAAATCTTTTAATAATAAATCTTTAAATGATAAAGAAATTTGGACAGTTAAAAAACTACTAAACTGGGCTACAAATTATTTTGCAAAGAAAAATATAAACCAGCCTAAATTATCATCTGAGCTTTTATTAGCTGATGTTTTAGAGTTTTCAAGAATGCAGCTATATTTGAATTTTGATTACGTTCTAAACAAAAGTCAGCTTGCGAAACTTAAATCTCATGTATTAAAAAGAATAACCAATATGCCAATTCAATATATTTTAAAAAAAGCTTATTTTAGAAATTTAAAATTATATGTTGATGAAAATGTTTTAATACCTAGACCTGAAACAGAACTATTAGTAGATAAAGCACTTAACTTAATTTTTACAAATTTTATCTTAAATAAAATAAGGCTCTTAAATTTAGAAGA
>JACVJA010000191.1 GCA_015661035.1 Candidatus Calidifonticultor daggyaiensis
AAAAAAAAGATTAAAAAAACATTAAAAAGTGTAGTTGGGTTAACTTCTAGCTTTGAGTTACACCTCTGCTTATACTTTTGTCCACTTTAAAGAATTTAATTTCCTAAATATCTAAGATTTCCTAAACATCTAAGATTCAAAGAAAACTTTAAATTTAACATAACCGCGTTTTTCCATTTCATCAAGCGGTATAAAATTTAATGAGCCGCTATTTATGCAATAACGCAACCCCGTTTCTTGTTTTGGCCCATCATAAAATAGGTGTCCAAGGTGACTGTCGCCACTTCTACTTCTAACCTCTATTCTTTTCATACCTAATGAACTGTCTTCGCGATAAGTTACAACATCCCACTGAATTGGTCTTGTAAATGAAGGCCAGCCTGTGCCAGAATCATATTTATTTAGTGATAAAAACAACGGCTGGCCAGTTACTACATCTACATAAAGACCAGGCTCTTTATTGCCCCAGTATTCATTATTAAAAGCACTTTCTGTAGCGTTTTCTTGCGTAATACTAAACTGAAGCGGAGTTAGCTTTTTCTTTATTTCATCAAGCGATGGCTTGGGATAATCATTAATATTTACTCTTGGTTTTTCTCTTGGAACCTTGCTTAAGTCTATATGGCAATACCCCCCTGGGTTATTATCTAAATAGTTTTGATGATAATCTTCAGCTAAAACGTAGTTTTTTAAAGGTAGAATTTCTGTTACAATTTTTTTATTATATTTTGCCTGCTGGTTTTTTGTTACATTCTCAATAACTTCTTTGTCCTCACTATTAACGTAGTATATTCCAGTACGGTATTGAGTCCCAACATCATTTCCCTGTTTATTTAGACTTGTGGGGTCTATAATTTCATAATAATACCCTAAAAGCTCTTCAAGTGTTATTTTGGCTGGATTATAAACAACATACACGGTTTCAGCATGTCCTGTTTTTTTAATTGAATAATAATCTGTTTTTTCACTATCCCCATTTGCATATCCAACATTTGTATATTCAATGCCCATCATTCTATCAAAATAAGCTTGTAAGCCCCAAAAACATCCTCCTGCCAGATATATTTCTTTATATCTGCTATTTTTATAATCTGGAATAATTATTATTTGTTTGTTTTCTTTCATTTCTTTCTCCATTGTTTCTTTTTCTTTATTTTGCTCTTCTGCTAATTTTTTTTCTAGCTTAACTTTTGATACTTGAACTGAAGAACTGCATGAAATTATTAAAGGTATTGCCAATAAGGCAAAACTTGTTATTGCAAAAATAGTTGTATAAAAAGTAATTATTAATTTTTTATTCAATTTTTTGTCCTTTTTATAAATATTTAATTTTAGTTATAATAACTCAATTATAATAATTATAATAATTATAATAATTATGTTTTTGTATTATAATTTTTTAGTCTTAAAAAGTAAAAAAATTAATAATTTATTAATTTATATACCTAAAGTTAGTTTAAAAGCTTTTTAAAAAATGATATTAGGTTTTAAGAAAAATAACAGCTTTAACAAACTCCAAGTAACACTCTCTGCATTAAGCCCTTTTATTATAGATATTTACCAGTCATTTATTGTGGGCCTGATACCGCTACTTACTTTAAAATTTGGTTTATCTCTATTCCAGGTTGCTCTTCTTACAGCTACTAGTGTTATAGCAAACAGCTTTTTTTCACCAATATTAGGCTTTTTTTCAGATATACTTGGCATTAAGTATTTCCTTATTATAGGACCACTAGTTACCTCAGTTTTTTTAAGCTTCCTTGGGGTAATACCAAATTATTACATACTAATTGCATGTCTTTTTATAGGTAATCTTGGAATAGCTGCATATCATCCTGCAAGTGCTGCAGTAGCTGGTCACTTTGGAGGCAAAAGAAAAGCAGTAAGCAGCTCGATAATTAATTTTGGTGGAAATTTTGGCAGTGCTATTGGTGTGCTAATTATTATATTATTAATAGAAAAAATTAACATGAAATTTACGGCTGCAGCTATGATACCTGGAATAATAATAGTAATTATCTTGTCAAAATATGTGCCATCTTCAATAAGTAAAAATAATAGAATTATGTTACGCAGTTTTACTTTACTGGTTCTTTTTACATTTTTATTTATAGTTAATATAAAATTTAATTATAAAACAATATCAGCTGATTTTAATACCAGCTGATATTACTTCAATATTACTTTACAATTGGAACTTTGAATTCTCCTGTCATTTTAGTCCACTTTTCATCTATATTAAATTTACCGCATATTTCAGTGTCAGTAACTGATGTTATTTCAAAATCCCCATTTGTGGTATCAGCAGAAGAGACTGTAACAGTTGTACCTCCAGTAAGCCTAATACCTGTACTTACATAATTGTCAACCCACTCCCTAACATTATATTTACCGACACTTATTGGTACAGGATCACCTTGTCCTTTAACAGTTAATGTAAACTGAATTAAGGCTTGACCATCAGAAAGAGATACATCTTTTAAATTTTCAGAAGTTTCAAAGTTAGCTATATAAATAAAAACACCTGTATTATTTGTTGAGTTCGTAATATATGCTGACTGAGAGCCAATTTTATCCCAACTTATAGGCATTCTATCTTTATAAGCCCCATTTGTAGATTCAACATTTACACTTGTTGCTGCAGGACATTCACCAGATGCTTGAGCAACTGTTCCTTGAACTGTTTGAGTTTCTGCTGTCTGAGCAGCTGATGTTATCTCATCAACCACTTCATCTGATTTTTGTGTTTGCTGTACTTCAGCTTTTTGGTTTCCGCAAGCAATTGAAATGCTTGACAGCACAGCAATCACAGCAACAACCATAACTATACTTATGACTGCCTTTACTTTTACCATTTCTTCTCCTTTGATTAATTTGGATTAAGTTCTTGATTGGCTATAAAGGTTGGCAATATAGCAGCAAACAAGTGAAAGAAGTGTATCATATATAGAATTAATAAACAAGAAAAAAATGGAATTATCACAAATAAAATCTGTATATACTCTTTACCCCGAAAATTTCTTTAAATAAAAAGTTGAAATATTTCTATAAATATATTACAGGAGATAAAAGAAGAATTAACCATTATTAATATTTTTATTATAATTAATAATCAAAATTATAATTTTAAAAAAAATTTAATATTTTCTATATATTTTGTTTTTTGTTTAAAAGTTTTGTTTAAAAGTTAACAAACTAATTTTGTTAGCATATCAATTATTTTTTAATTTAAGTTATATTGTTTTGACTAAAATTTTATTTCCCAGATTAAATAATAAAATTAGCCATTGTTGCAAAAGATATTAAATTTTTTAGTTTTTGCTCTTCGCTGGAGAAAAATTTCAAGAGATACTCATAAACTAAATTCTTTAAATCACTAAAATTATTTTCATCTATAGGGTAAATTCCGTGAGTTAGTATTGAAGTATTCCTGATATATAAAATGCTTTTAAGTTTTTTATCCTTTAACACGTCAGCTGCAATAGAATTCCCAAGTAAGCACAAAAGTTCAAAATTTGCCATTAATCCGTTCGTAGTAAAATGTTTTTTTTCATCTTTTACTTGCGACACAAGAGGTAAGATTTTATTAGTATCTCCTAATAATTTTTTAATAATATCTAAATTTAAATTCCCTGGGTCAATCTCATAATTTTCAAATAATAAATTTTGGGACATCATTTCAACTGTTCTATAAGTTCTTATTAATGCATCATCATATTTCCCTTCACTTTCTCTTCTTAAAGAATTTACAAATAAATCTATAATTATTTCTTTAGGATATTTTGTTTTGGTTTCATTTATATTATTAATTAACTTAAAATTTTTTTCAGCAGCTTTGAGGTTTAATCCCTTAAAATATTTTGAATACGACATCGCAATACTAAAACTATCGCACGCTTTTTTATAATTGAATTTATCCCAATATTCGTAAGCATCAACTAAAGCTAAATATCTTTTTCTTAATTTTCTATATTCTAAGGTTGGAAATTGATTATTATTTGGTTGTGAGGTTTTTTGGTTTTTAATATTAGTGTTAGCGCCATCATCACAAATACTATAGCTTTTATCACTATTTTTGCTTAATAAATCATAAAAGAATGAATCACTTAAAGTTTCTAATGTCTTTTTTGCGGCATTAAATTGGAAGTTATTAAAATAACTGCAAAATTTTTCATAGTTATAGTTATCGTAAAGCCTCCTGGGTTCGATGGAATATTCCCTTTCAGTTCCAGATATAACTTTGCCCTCATTATTTCTATCGCCTCCTATATAAGAACAATTTTTAATTCTCTTAAAAATGCC
>JACVJA010000192.1 GCA_015661035.1 Candidatus Calidifonticultor daggyaiensis
ATAAAAAATCGTTTTCAATACATCTAAATCGTAAAGTTCTACAAACCAATTTCTTTTAACATTCTGCACATCCATACCCCATGATGCTAACACTGTTGCCTACCTATAAACTATAACAATAAGCTATCATCATAATTCAATGATCCAGTAAAATTGTATAATATCAAAAAATAAAATTCCTCGATTATATACCCCATTACTTCGTTTATTGATACAAAATGTAGAAATATATTGTATTATTTCTTCCATTAGCATTTGCTTTAACGTATCCATCTGAATACTCAATATTCATAAGAATCTCTTAACAGTTTTGGTAATAAAAAAAATTGAAAAATTTTTTAATTTCTATGAATTCTGTAAATTCTGTTTTTTCTATTTTTTGATTGTTTATCAAAAATTATAAAATTAATGAATTTAGATAAAAAATCATTATTGATTACAAAGTTTTTTTGGGGGGGTTATAAAAAAAACCCCCCTGATTTATTGTCTAGCACAATAAGTTCTTTGTACACTTGCTGTGTAAAACAAAACCCCAAAATGTCCATAAGGAGCAACAGAATAGCTTGTGTATCCATCTAATATATGAGGTCTACTAGAATGCACTCCATAAACATAACAACAAGTCATATTATATCCTGCACCACAATTACATACAATCTCATCTACCCAACTGTATATAGCATATTGATACTGTCCAAACCTCTTGTTTGCTAAAGATTGTAACAGAGGACTACCTATAGATAAACCATGTCGACCACAAGTATCATTTGGAACATTATAAGGATATACTCCACATGAATTCAAACCTCTAAATGCTCCAGCTATTGCCACAAAGGTTCTTACACGATTAGCAATCCCTAAATCCAATATTGCTTTCGCTGCTAAAGTGGCACCCATAGAATGTCCCATAACATCAATCTTCCCAGTGCTTGATCTATTCAAAGCTTCTTGTAAAGCTTGCTTTACAGTATCCAACTCCGAACCATAATGATCATTACAAGGCGCACATGTTTTTGATCCCCAATTTGGCCGAATAATTTTATCAGCTGTCCATCCATTTTGTAAAAAATAATTTACTGTATTATCCCAATGACTAGGATATCCCGTATTACCATGCACCATTACAACAGGTTCTCCTTGAGATCCCGTCATTCTCGCATTTGCTATAACTAAATCTGCAGCCTCATTAGAACCTTCATTACTTGATAAATCTTGATTCAAAATACTAAGAATAGCCCCTTGTTCTTTTATTTTTAATTTCTCCTCTTTTGGCCTTTCACAAGAAAACAAAAATAATAATACAAAAACCCAGATTAAAGTTAAACCAACTCTTCCTTTATCCATAGTTAACCTCCTATAAGGGTATATAAGTTTTTATACAACATAATTGATAGATATTTTTTGGCAAGCAAAAAATCAAAATTTTCTTAAATTAGCTAAAAAAATTCAATTGATTGTTAATTCTATTAAAAATTAAACAAATTTTTAAATTTATTATTCAAAAAATTAATTATTTTATAATCAAAATTTCAATCTTTTATTAACTCTAATTGATTCTTCAATTTTTCCGAAAATTCCTCTTTTGGATAAAGATCTAAGATTATCTCTGATATTTCTTTTAGACGATTTTTGTTTCTCATTTTAAGATAAATTTTTGCTAATAAGAATAAAGATTTTTTATCTTTTATATTTCGAAGCCTTAAAGCTTCTGCATAGTCTAGTGCTTTGGTTAATTCACCTATCTGATAATATGAAAACGCTAAATAAAAAATAAAATTTTCTTTCTCAGGAAATATTGTAATAACATATTCTAGTAAATAAATTATATCAAAATACAACTTCTTTTTTAAAAGAGATAAAATCTTTCTATGCAAGAACTGATAAACTTTCAACAACTTATCTTCTAATTTTATATTAGTTTCAAAAATATACATAATTTGATTATTATCATCTAATGCTTTTGTCTTAATAATTTCTAATATACTCTTAATATATCTTATTTTATAATCTAAGTTGTTAAATCTATACTCAATTTTTAGAATAGAGATATCATCTATTAAATTTCCTTTCTCTAGAATCTTGTTATATATTGTATATAAATCTCCATTTGATTCCTCTACGACTCTTAAAAATAAAGATTCATCAGTATTAACTACATTTTCTCCATTTTCATCAACTTTAATAACAATATCATCTTTACCATCCGAACCTACTAAAACTATATCATTACTTTGTAATTGAAAAGTTCTAACACTCAAAAAGTTTTTAAAAGAAATAGTTGTTCCTATTTTATAAAACATAAATTTGTCATCTAAAAATATTGCTTCCTTATTCCTATAAAGCACCGGAAAAGGATGCTCTGCAAATATATAATACATAAAGCCAGTTAGATTATCAATTAAACACAAGAAAAGAGATGCCATCATACTACCATCAAAACTCTCGAAAACTTTATGTAATTCTAAAAAAGTATTTTTTAACCACCTCTCTGGAAATTGTTGATTTACAACAGAAGACAACTTCGTCCTTTCTATGATTGCTTCAAAAACAGAGCCTAATACCAAACAACCTCCTGCACCTTGTATTGATTTTCCCATTGCATCAGCATTTAAACATACAGTATATTTTTTGCCTTTTAATTCTATTACATGGGAAATACATATATCTCCTCCTATTTCTCTTTCCCAATGTCTAAATCTAAAATTCTTTTTTTGCTTTACAAAAAATTGTACATCTACCTGATCATTCTTTCCATAATTTTCAGATAATGGAACAAGTAACAAGGATGTTAAAAAATAATCACCATCTTGTTGTTGTTTTAATTTTTGAACTTCTGATAAAGCTTGATTCTTACTCTCTATCTCAACTGCCAATTGATGATTTATAATTGACAACTTTTCTTTATTTATTAACAATTTTATATAAAAAAATAAAATAATTGAAATTAAAATTATAACAAACATTAAATAGTTATAAAAATATATATTCTTATTAATCCATTTGGTTTCTAAGTAACCAATTGTTTTATTATTGTATTCTACATTAGCTAATAAAACATAAATTTTTATAAAGTTAGATTTTAATAATAAATTTTCAAAATAATTCAATTTATCATCTTTTAAATTTAAAAAAATAGAATTATCTTCGAATAAAACCGTAACTTCATTATAATCATTATTTTGTAAAATAATTTCTAAATAATCTTTGGAAGTAGTTCTATCTAAATTCCACACCAAAAAAGATAACGTTTTTGAATGTTCTTCAACTTTTTTTTGTACTAAATTATAAGTATAATATTCATAAAACTCAACAAATATTAAGAATAAGATAGAAATTAAAACTAAATAAAAGTTAAATAACTTCGCTTGTTTAGCTGTCTTGTTCTCATCAAACATTTTTATATACCTTTTTAAAAATTTCTATAAACTTTATCAATTAAATTTCTTAAATTTTCCGAATTAGGATATTTTTTTGATATAATAAAATAACAATCCAAAACCATTAACGATACAAAATTTAAATTTTTTAAATTAAACTTATTTATAACATCTTCAGCTGGTTCTTTATATTCAAGCAAATATTCACCACGATTTCTAAGTAGCATTTCAAATGCTATTTCATGATCTAATGCTTCCACTACAAAAGGGGAATTCCTTTCTTTTAAAAAATCAGCCCATCCAGAATATCCATAACCTTTTACTAAAATTATTTTTTTACCCAATAAATCCTCTTTATTTTTGATATTTATATTTTTATCGAAAGAATAAATCCTCATTTCTATCGATCCAACTTTACTCTCAGTACTAATCACAAACTCCTGTAATACCGGTATAGTTCTAATTCCTATAAAAAGTTGGATAGATCCATTTTTCAATCCTTCAAAAAGTCTATTCGCAGGTAAAGAAATGTAGTTAAGTTTATAATCCGGTAATTCGTTAAAAATTTTTTTTGATTTTTGTATAAAAATTCCATCCGCGACATTTTCATGATTAGTATATGTATAAGGATAAAATTCTACATAACCTAAAAATATTTCTTTCTGATTCTTATTATGTTCTTTTTCAATATTACCTTTTTTATTACTTAAAAGCTTTATCAGAAATAAATCGACATTAAAAATTCTAAACAAATACGGCAAGACAAGAATAAAAACAGATATAAAAAACACTTTTTTGTTAATAATTTGAAACATATTATTAATTTTTTGATTAAATTTTTGCTTATCAACTATTTTTTTGTTGACTCAAACAAAATTTTAAAAAATTCTTCCCTT
>JACVJA010000193.1 GCA_015661035.1 Candidatus Calidifonticultor daggyaiensis
AAAGAAGAGTTTTTAGAAATTTTTAAGTCTATTTATTTTGATTTTAATAAAACTAATACTATTAAAAAAAGTAAAGCTAAAAATTTTTTATTAAATATAAATTTTGATAATGAATTTGCTTCAACCCAAGGTGTACTAGCACAAGTTTCAGAGTATAATTATGCGAACTTTGATAAAGATTGTGATGAGATTTTTGATAAAGATACAACTTTGGCAATACTTGATAAAATTACAGATGTAGGGAATTTTGGGTCTATAATTAGAAATTGTGCTTCTTTTGATGTATACGGTATTATTATTACAAAAGATAGAAGTGTCTCTATTAATAGGCGCGTTAGTAAAATATCAGCTGGTGCATTGGAAGCAGTTAAAATATATAGGGTTACAAATTTGGTTCAAGCTATAAATAAATTGAAAAATAGGGGATTCTGGGTTTATGGTACAACACTTGAAATTAATAAAACTGTTTTTTTACTTGATTCAATAGTATTTAATTTTCCTTGTGCAGTTATTTTTGGCAATGAATATAAAGGTATTAGTGAAATTGTTTTAAAAAATTGTGATTTTCTAGTAAAAATAAATATTTCTGATAATATGCAGTCTTTAAATGTTTCTTCTGCAAGTGCAATTATTCTTCATGCTCTGAGTTTACAAAAAAATAAAATTAAAGTCAGTAAATAAAATAATAGTAATGTGCTATCATAAAATAAGGTCAAATTGCAAAAAATTTTTATTTTTGTGGTTTTTTATATTATTATTTTTTTTACTTTTTATAAATCTAAATTTATTATCATGTGGTTTAGTATTTCAAAGTAATTCAAATGAAGAATTATTTTGGAAACAATTTGGAAATATTGCTGATACTGATAAAAAAAATTTAAATTTAAACAGTAGTAAAAATGAAAAATTTGCTAAAGTTGCTGAAATAGTAGATGGGGACACCTTAATAGTTGATTTATTATTAGATGGTCAGTACTGTATTAGACTTATAGGAATTAATGCTCCAGAAAAGGATACTTTTTTTTATAAAGAATCTAAAGAATTTTTAAGTATTTTAATAAAAGATAAAATTATTAGACTTGAAAAAGACATAACTGAAAAAGATGTCTATGGAAGACTTTTAAGATATGTTTATTTAGGCGATCTTTTTATAAATTTAGAAATGGTAAAAAAAGGTTTTGCTAACAGTTTTACTCTTCCACCAGATGTTAAATATCAAAAGTTATTTATTGAAGCTGAGAGAATAGCAAGAGAAAATGCTTTAGGTTTATGGCAGTTGTCAAAATATTCAGGATCATTTTATGAAAAAAAATATACTTTGAATAAAAGCACATTGAAAGATAATTCTATAAATAAAAATAATCATGTAAGTAATTATTATGAACAGTCAGATGATGAAAACTTTATAATTTTTATAAATTCAGATGCAAACGGAAATGATAACAAAAATTTAAATGGTGAATTTGTCAAGATTATTAATAACTCTGGTTTTGATATAAACATTAAAGGATGGACAATTAAAGATAGTTCAATAAATATTTATAAGTTTAAAAACTATTTATTTTTAAAAGGTAGTTATATTATACTTTTTTCTGGGGAAGGTATTGATAAAGACAATATTTTTTACTGGAATAGCAAAAAGCCAATATGGAATAATTACGGTGATACGCTATATTTAAGAGACGAAGACGGCTATCTTGTTAGCATTTATTCTTATTAAGACTCTTATAAAAAATAAATTTTATACACACCTTATAAATTAATTTTAGACACCTAAATAATGAGACTCTTGTTTTTGCCAGAATTTACTTGATTTTAGAAATTTTTTTACTCTATAAACAATTATATGAATTGCTATATTTATCAATTGAACAATTGTTGGTCCATTGCCTTTTATAGCTAGATGCATTCCTTCAATTCTTCCATCTATCCAGTTTACTACAGCAGAAGTTTCCTCTAGTCTATGATCAATTGGGGGTTGAAATTTTTCCAGCATTTTTACTCTGTCCAAGTCTGCCGCACTTTCATAGATTTCACACCATACGCATCTTTTGGAGTTATCAACTTCACAATTTCCATCAAAAGCACCACCACAAGGACCATTTCTTAGAGTTTTTGGGCAGCGCATAGGACAAACAAAACCTGTAGTTGATAAAATGCATTGTCCACAAGATCTGCAGTCAAACATAGCCCTTTTTAACAATTCTTCAAAAAAGTATAAAGGCTTGTAAACACATTTTAAATGCCAAAATTTTTTAGGTTTTGGATTAAATTTTGGAATTTCAATTTTTGTTACCATAAATGCTCCTAATAATTTTAAAACTTTTTAAAAATTAAATATTTGTAAAATATTTGATTAAATTTATCAAAAATAATGTATAGTGTCAATTTAATAACCATATTAAAATTCAAATTCTTCTTCAATAAAATGTGTATGAATTTTGCCCTGAATAAAGTTTTTGTTTTCTAGAATTTTTTTATAAAAAGGAATAGTTGTTTTAATTCCATCAATATGAAATTCTTGTAAAGCTCTTTTTGATCTTGAAATTGCCTCTGTCCTGTTGTTTCCCCAAATAATTAATTTAGCAATTAATGAATCATAGTATGGTGGTATAATATAATTAGGATATATAAATGTATCAAGCCTTATTCCGGGTCCACCAGGGAAAAAGCAGTTATTAATTTTTCCTGGACTTGGTATAAAATTATTTTCTGAGTCTTCGGCATTAATCCTAAATTCAATAGCTTTGCCTTTTTGTTTAATCCCGGTTAAGTTATTATCTATTTGGTTTATTTTTTCTCCAGAAGAGAGCAAGATTTGATGTTTTATTAAATCTAAACCAGTTACCATTTCAGTTACAGTATGTTCAACTTGTACTCTTGCATTAATTTCAATAAAATAAAAATTTTCATTGCTATCAACTAAAAACTCAAATGTTCCAAGATTATTGTAATGTATTATACTGGCAGCTTTTATTGCACACTCTTTTATTTGTTTTATGGTTTTTAAAGATATATTTTCAGGAGGCGCTTCTTCTATTAGTTTCTGATGTCTTCTTTGTATCGAACATTCTCTTTCGCCAATTCCAATTATATTACTATAATTATCCGCAATAATTTGAATTTCAATATGTCTTGGCTTTTGGATATATTTTTCAATATATGTATGATCTGAACCAAAACTTGATAAACTTTCGGATTTTGTAATATGAAATGAATCTAAAAGTTCTTTTGGGTTATTACATATCCTCATTCCTTTACCGCCGCCTCCAAACGAAGATTTTAATATAACTGGAAAACCAATTCTTTTTGCTATGCTTAAAGCCTCTTTTTCATTTTTTACGTTGCCGTTAGAACCCGGAATTATTGGTATTTTATTTTGTTTCATTATTTCAATGGCTTTTGATTTATTACCTGATAATCTTATTACTTCTTCTGGCGGACCTATAAATTTTAAATTATTTTTTGAACACAACATTGCAAATTCTGCATTTTCCGCCAAGAAGCCATAGCCTGGATGTATTGCATCACATTTTTTTAATAAAGCTGCACTAATAATGTTATTTATATTTAGATAACTTTTTGATGCAGGTGGAGGGCCAATACATATCTTTTGGTCTGCAAGGAAAACATGCATGGAATCTTTATCAGCTGTAGAATAAACTGCTACACTTTCTATTCCAAGTTCTTTACATGCTCTTATTATCCTTACAGCAATCTCGCCTCTATTTGCAATTAAAATTCTTTTAAACATAGGATGGCTTATATGTCTTAAAATACTTATAATAAAATTTTTGATAAAAATGAATTACAATAAATTTAATTGTTTTTAATATGGCTTAATTCTTATCTAGTTTAATTCTCATTATTACTTGGTCAAATTCTACTACTTCTTCATTTTTTACTAATATTTCTTCAACTGTGCCATTGTAATCTGAGGTGATTTTATTCATTAATTTCATAGCTTCAATAATGCATAAGACGTCACCCTTTTTAACTTTGGAACCAATAGTAACAAAAGGGGCCAGACCAGGTCCAGGTGAGCTATAAAAAGTTCCTACAATTGGGGATTTTACATCAAATAAATTTTTATTTTCATTAATATATGCAATTGAGTCTGTTTTTCCTTTTTCTGCTAAATTTAATTCTTGTTTGTAAACAGATTCATTAGTTTGACTTTCTGTATCTTCAATTTTTTTTGCTTATAATTCTTTTTCTAATTTTGTTTTTTGTTGGTTTGATTTTT
>JACVJA010000194.1 GCA_015661035.1 Candidatus Calidifonticultor daggyaiensis
TTGTCAAAACTTTTTTGGCTACTTCCTTCCATATAATCATCAAGCGGCCAAAACCTTGACGAATCAGGAGTTAAAACTTCATCAACTAATATAATTTTATTATCATCAATTTGACCAAACTCAAATTTAGTATCTGCAATAATAATACCTTTTTTTAAAGCATATTCTGATGCTTTGCTATATAATTCAATACTTTTTTCTCTTAAAAAGTCAATCAATTCAGAACCAAATATTTTTTTTGCCTTCATAATAGTTAATAAAACATCATGTCCATGTTCTGCTTTAGTTGTAGGTGTAAAAATAGGCTCACCAAGTTTAGAACTTAATTTTAAGCCTTTAGGTAGCTTTAAGTCACCTATCCCTCCACTTTTTTGATATTCTTCCCAACCTGAGCCACTTAAGTATCCTCTTACGACACATTCTATAGGGAATATTTTTGCCTTTTTAACAATTACTGATCTATCTTTTAATAAATCAGGATATTTTCTCAAAGCTTTAGGAAAATTATCAAAATTTGTTTCTATTAAATGATTACTAATAATATTTTTAAGATAATTAAACCAAAAATTAGAAATTTGATTTAAAACAATACCTTTATAAGGTATGAGCGATGGTAATATAAAATCAAAAGCTGAAATCCTATCAGTAGTCACTATAAGAAGTTTATCTTCAAATGAAAACATTTCCCTTACTTTTCCACTTTTAATTTTTTCAAAACCCTGGATATTTACATCTCCCACTAACTTCACTTTAATCCCCCTTTTATTAATGGTTTTTTATTTATTGAAATTAATAAAATTAAACAATTAAATAACCTATTTATACTGTATCTTTATACTATATCTATTTGTTATTTATAATTTATACAGCTAAAATAAAATTTGAAAATTTGAGTAGCTGTAAAATAAAGGTTATCTTTTGCATTTTCTATGGCCTCATTAAGAGTTAAAGGTTTTTTTATTATATCAAAATGAGCAGTAAAATAATTTGTATTGCTCTTATTATCAATTTTTATATTTTTATCATCTAGATTAATACACCCATTTATAGTAATAACTGGGATATTATATTTTAGCCCAGTTCTTGCTACACCAAAGGCACTCTTACCATAAAAAGTTTGATTATCTACTGAACCTTCACCTGTAACTATTAAATCTGCATCAATTATTTTATTTTCAAGCCCTGTAGCTTCTATTATTAAATCAGCTCCAGGTTTTAATTTTGCATCAAGAAATGCTACAAGTCCTGCACCTAAACCTCCTGCAGCTCCTGATCCTTTCAAATTTGCAACATCTTTATTTAAATAAATTTTAACTATTTCAGAAAAATTCCTTAGGCCTTTATCCAAAAATTTTACCATTTCTTTATCTGCACCTTTTTGAGGAGCGTAAACATAAGCAGCTCCATTTACACCATACAAAGAATTGTTTACATCGCAAGCAACAAAAATTTCTATATTTCTTATTCTTTGATCCAGATTATTTACATCTATTTTATTGATTTTTATAAGTTCTGCCCCACCAAAACCAACCTCTAAACCATTTTTATCATAAAATTTTACACCTAATGCTTGAAGTGCTCCAATTCCAGCATCATTTGTAGCACTTCCTCCTATTCCAATAATAATTTTTTTGCAGCCTAGTTCTATTGCCTTTAAAATAAGTTGTCCTGTACCATAGGTAGTAGTTATTAGAGGGTTTCTTTTTTCTTTAGGGATAAGAGCCAATCCTGATGCTAAGGACATTTCAATTACAGCAGTATTGCCATTCTCTATCAGGCCAAAATAAGACTTTATTTCTTCTCCTAAAGGATTTAAAACATAAACATCTATATATTTGCCACCATAACTTTCAACAAGAGTATCCACAGTTCCTTCTCCTCCATCTGCCATTGGATTTAATACAACATTTACATTTTTATTTATATCATTTATTGCCTTTTTTATAATACTACAAACTTCAATAGCTTTTAAACTTCCTTTATACTTATCGCAAGCAACAACTATTTTTATTTTTTTTGTATCAAAATTTTTTTTATTATTTTTATCCATTTGTTAACTAAATAACTAAATTTAAAAAATTGCTTAAAATTTTTAAATATTCAGAATTTTAAAATTAAAAAATTAGATAACTTTTATTTTTATTTTTTTATTCTTTAATAACAATTTTTAATTTTTTATTTTTTCAAACTAAAACTTAGCTAATAACTGCTCCTTTTAAAGCATTTGAGCATATACAATTCCTTTGTTTTAAAACTTTTGGAATCGATTTAAATAATAGTTCTCTTAATTTATCATTATTTTCATTAAATATTTTTACTACATCTTCACTTGTTACAGGCTTTATTTCAGGATCATCTTCAAGCCCAGCATCATAATCAGTAATTAGAGAAATATTGACAAAACAAATTTCAAGTTCTCTAGCTAATACAACTTCAGGGTATTGAGTCATATTAATTACTTCCCAGCCTTGCTTTGAATACCATTTACTTTCAGCTTTTGTTGAAAAACGTGGTCCTTGAATGACAACAACTGTACCTTTATCGTGACAGATAATACCCAATTCTTTTGCAGATTGAATAATAATATTTCTTAAATCAGGGCAATATGGTATTGCTGTTGAAATATGAGTTGTATGGGGGCCGTCAAAAAATGTATCTTTCCTGCAGCTGGTTCTATCAACAAATTGATCACATACTACAAAATCTCCAGGTTTTATAAATGGCTGTAAGCTTCCTGCTGCACAGGGAGAAAATATTTGTTTTACTCCAAGTAACTTCATAGCATAAATGTTTGCTCTGTAATTTATCATGTGAGGAGGAATAGAATGGTTTTTAGCATGTCTTGGTAAAAATGCCACTTTAATATCGTTAATCTGACCAATAATAATATGATCAGATGGCTTTCCATAAATAGTTTCAACATACAATTCATCTTCAATTTCTAAAAAATTATAAAATCCCGATCCACCAAATACACCAACATCAGCTTTTATATTATATTTTTTACCATTTTGTTTGGTTAACGATATTACTTTATTACTAAGCTTCATCTAGAAAATTACCTCCAATCTTTTTAAACACAAATTCTCTACTTATATATTTGCTTTATTTTTATTATATTTTTAATCACAGATTTTTTTAATTATAAATTTTCTCTCACATTTTTTTTATTTATATCAGATAAAATCTCTAAAAAAGACATTTCAGGTCTTGCACCAAATTGTGTTACAATGTGAGAAGCTAATAAATTGCCAATTTTTGCACATTCATCTAAACTAAAATTACGGACAAAACCATGTAAAAATCCGGCAGCAAATATATCTCCTGCACCAGTACTGTCAATAGTTTTTACTTTATAGGCATCTATAAAATATTCTTTATCTTTAAAGATTACAATTGAGCCTTTTTCTCCAAGCGTTATAACTGTTATAAAACTAAAATTTTTATCTTTTAAAATTGATATAGCATCTTCAATTCTTTTAGTTTGTAAAAATTCATTTATTTCTTGTTCATTGCCAAAACATATATTTATACCTTTTTTTATTATTAATTCATTTAAAATATCAAGATTTCTTTTTACACATAAAGCATCTGATAAGCTTATAGCAATTTTTGTATTATAATTTTTAGCAAAATTAAAAGCCTCCAAGACAGCTTCTCTTGCATTATCCTTATCAAGTAGAAAGCTCTCAATATAAACAACATTTGACTTTAATATTATATCTTCATCTATATCTTCTTTATTTAACAAACAAGAAATACCTAAGAAGGTATTCATAGTTCTTTGTGCGTCTGGAGTAGTTAAAACTATACAACACCCTGTTGAAGGACAATTGCCTTTTGCTTTTTTTGTCCTATATATTACTCCCAACTTCTTTAAATCTTTTTCGAATTCTCTTCCTAAGCTATCGTTTTTTACCTTTCCAATAAAAGCAGTTTTATTGCCAAGATACGCAAGTCCTGCAATTGTATTAGCTGCTGAGCCACCAGACATAATTTTTTTTATATCTAAATTTGAATGCAAATTATAAGCTTCTTCTTCACTAATCAACTTCATGGAGCCTTTGCAGATATTACGATCAATCAAAAAATCATCTTTAACTAAAGCAACAACGTCAACAATAGCATTTCCAATTCCAGTAACACTTATATTTTTGTCCTTGTTTTTAATATTTTTTTTAATATTTTTTAGTTTCATTACTTTAAAACTTTAAAAAAGTAAAATAAACTTTTTTTAAAATATAA
>JACVJA010000195.1 GCA_015661035.1 Candidatus Calidifonticultor daggyaiensis
TCAATTTTAATTTCTTTTTTATCAGATAAATCTTTAAGTAATTCACTAAAATATTTTACACCCCAAAATTTGTTAAAGAATTCTTTCTCTAAGATCTTATTTTGTTCTTTTAGATGGTTAATATAAAATATAAAAATAGGATCTTTTTTAATTTTTTCTATAATTTCATTTTTAATGTTATATAATTGAGAAACCCAAATTAAGCTTCTCTTGGATAATCCCCCAACGATCTTATTATTTTCATTAAATGCATAAATTTTATTTTGATCAAAAATCAAAAATTCTGGAATAGTTTTAATTGAACTTTTTAAGCTTCCTTCTACATTGATTTCTACTAATTCCAATTTTCTATTTATAGCATATTCATAGAGTAAGTAAATTAATTTATCAAATAATTTTGTTTGTATTTTCAACAATTTCTCTCCGAGATTACCACCAGTGATAATAAAACTATATAAGTAAGCAGAAGCCCATGGACTTGGTATACTGTATAATATAGAATGAGCATCCTTTATATTTGAATTGTATATTTGCTCCCCCCAAAAACCTACATCAACTATATTTATATCAATATCACCTAAAATATTATCAAAAGATGTAGATCCCCAACCCTCTTTATTTGATGATTTATGACCTGGCCTTAATAAGATTCCCATTTTAAAATCCTTATAGTTTTAAATTTTCGATTGTTTTCAAAATTGAAGCCAAGTTATTTTTATTTTTATAAAGATTAATTGTTAATAAACTATTAAACTTATATGCATAGATGTCTTCATCTTTTTTACCTTTTCTATCCTTTTCATCTCTAAAAAAAGATTCAAAATTTAATTTAAATGATTTCCAATCTTTCATTTCCTTTATCCATTCAAAATATCTTCTACCCCAATCTAAAAAAGTACTAATTTCATCTGGATTTATCCATGGTTGTCTTACTATCCAACCTTTGTCATTAATTAAATTGTTTTTATCAATTATGTTAAGAAGGTAAGAAAAATTTACTAATATTTTAAAATTCTGATAATTAATATTAATAGTATTAAAGAATTTCTCTAAAGATATTTTTGGACCACCGATTTCAATTGGAAAATTTGCATCAACTGTTGGTAATGTAAAGTCTAATATTATTTGATCATCACTAAAATTTTTAAAATCATTAAATATTGTAGATGCAGCAATAAGTTCAAATAAGTGAGCCTTATTTAACTGTTCTTTACCATAAGGAACAAACTTATTACTTGGTTCTTCACCGGTTACATGATTTAAATCAGAACCTAATAAAAATATTTTATCAAAGATTTTTTTAATTTCTTCTCCATAAATCTCTAAAGCAATTCGTGTAGCCACCATATCGCTATCTGATTTAACTAACGAAGCATCCTCATTTGTACTTTCATCTGGGTTTAGTGTAAAATAAGGTGATAATAGAATTAATCTAAGATTGGCATTTGACAAATTTTCTTTGAAAAATCTACCAACAACATTAAAGCCAGAAATACCTGTTCCTCCAAATAATGATGCAAAAATAGTAATTTCAATATTGGTAAGAGAGCTCAATTGATTACAAAAATATTTTAAACCTTTTTTGCTTATATCTTTATCTTTTTCTTTTATAATGAATTCTTCAAACAGTAAAGAACCCATGTGAGCTCGTTTTTTAAATCCTTGATTCAAAATATAATCACTTAATTGGTTGGGGGTATATAAAGAATTAATAATTGCCCTTTCAATATCACTTAAAGAAGGTTCTCTAATAGCAGCTGCGAAAGTTAAATTTTCATCTACAGGTGCTGATGGTAAAAATTCGTCATATTTTTTAATTTTATTGCTAAAAGGCCATCTTATTTCTTCATTTTTTATTGAATTATTAAGTTTTAAATAAGAATCTAAGACATTTTTTAACCGTTCAATATTACCGTTAGCCTTGTCTTGATCTATAACTATAGGATATATTGTATGATCATAGGGTTGTGAAGAAGCAAGATGAATTGCTGCTTCAACACATTTCACTCCGCAACCGCCTATACCTACTAAGACTGAATGTTTCATATTAGAATCTAATTAATGTTTTTAAAATAAAAGGGATATCTTCGCATAGCTACAAGATGCCAACGAATTGGAAATAATGAAACAAATAAAAAAATTAAATACAAAAATAATTCCATCTCTAAGTAATCTAATAATAAAATGAAAATTAAATAAAATAATCTCCATATATCAAAAACCTGAAATTCTCCAGCTAGCAAAGATGATTTTGTAAGTAATAATATTAAGGCTAGGAATATAAACAATAAACAAAAAATTAACTTTCTACGCCAATATTTTTTTAGTGCATCGGGTTTAGGTAAAGTAAAAAAGTAAAACCAAATATTAACTCCTAAAACTATAATAAAGAGACCAATAATTATAAAAGACCAATAATTATAAAGTATTGACGCATCCCAGTTAAGAAATTCTAAAGAAGAGTCAGGCATTGGAAAAATGAACCACCAATCAATGGGAATCATAAAATTTAATCCTTATTTTTTCTCTAAAATAAAGTATGATGTAAATAAACAATTTTTATACTTTACAGGTCGGAATACATCTTCAAAAAATTCTTTTAGATAAACTGTTTTTGTTGATTGATCATTCTTTGGCAATATCGAGTAGTTATGAATCCATTTTGGTAATTCAATTGGTAAAAAGCCTATTTTAAATATACTTACACGATCAGACAAAGGCTCGATATTTGAAAAATACAAAAGAAGTCTATTATCATTTTTGTAAATCTGAATACTGTCAATTCTTATTTCCGGATTTTTTTGATATAACTCTGATTTTCGTTTTAATTTTAAAGCTTTTATGTCAAAATTTGCAACAGTGAAAGAATCTATTTCATATAAATCAGGAATTTTTAATTGTACACAAAAGTTAAATTTTTCTCGATTAACATAAAAATGATTTTCTTTTTGATTTGCTAATGAAACATTGCCTGCAGAAAATCTTTTGTCCAAAATAGGTATTACAAAAATATCTTTAGATAAAGTTATTTTATTCTGATAATTAAAAGTATTGGTTACAAAATCTGATATAAAATTCAAGTGGTGACTTTTTCCAAAAATTAATATATATATTGGTCTTTTACCATTAAAATTGTAGGGTTTGGTAGCTATAAATTGAGGAAATATTAAACCATTAAAATCAAAATCAGCTTGAAAAATTTTTATTACAGCCCCATTATTTAATAAATTATTTATCGATGCAACACTACTAACGTAAATATTTTGATTATTAAATTGAAAATCTGTTAAAACAACAAAAATTTTTTCTTCACTTTTTATAAATTCCTTAAATATTGCATCAAATAACAGATCCAGGTTAGCTTTGCTCCCTTTATAATTATTATGGTCAAACAGTTCTCTATAACCGCTAATCTTTACGAGTGCTGTATCAAATAGATAAAGATCAATTTTAGCTGGATCATTAAAAGATGTTAAAATATTTTTTATTAAAAATTGAAAATCCGTGTTTATTACAAACCCCTGCATCGACATTGAAGCGTCAACATAAACACCAATAGAATCAGGTTCTTTAATAAAACCATAACTTTTTATATTGAGCTCTTCTTTTATAGAATTATAAGGTAAGTTATTATTACACCCAAAAGGAATTAAGAAAGTAATTATAACAAATAAGATAAATTTAAAGTTAATATTTTTCATTATAACTTAATAATGATATAACTTTTTTAAATTAATTTTTTTATATAAATCAGTCAATACTACTTTTGTAAGAAATTACTTACACTATAATCTTACGCATTATATATTTTATAAGTAAAGTATAAAATCTTATTAAAAAACTTAAATTTCTCTTGGGTTAACATTCACAAGTATGAAAATGTGAGTATTCATTAAATTAATTACCTAAAACAATTTATTAAATAAAATTTTCTTCATGTCAAATAGTATTGATGTTGTATAAAATATAACTCTATCTTAAAATAAACCTAATATTAAAAAGTCACTATATGAATAAATTGATTTTAATTTTAGAACTAATGCGTTCTTTAAAAAGATTTAAGTACAATTTAAAATTAAGATGAAATTAAAATTAATAATTACTACTTATAAAAATTCTTTTATGATTGCCTGTTTTTTAATCCTTCGATTTGCACAGCTTTGATAAACAATTTTTAAAATCAAAACTAAATAACACTCATATCAAAACTTTTCCGTTTGA
>JACVJA010000196.1 GCA_015661035.1 Candidatus Calidifonticultor daggyaiensis
TAAATCATATTAAATTAAAAACTTATTATTTTTAATTATTAAGCTATTTATAAATTTATTTTTAAAAATTATAATATAAAAAATTATATTTTAAAAACTGGAGGTGTTAATTGCATATTACAATAATTTTTGTAGCATTAGCAGTTATCAGCTATTTTGTTTTTAAATCTATTAGATATGGCAAATTAAATGTTAACGAGAATATAATTTTTGCTGTAATTTGCTTAGCATTTACTGGTTATTTAATATATGCAATTACAATCTTAAATTAATTAAAAATTAAAAATTTCAAGCCATTCTAGTTTTTTTAACCTTCTAATTTAAAGCAGTTTGTAATTGGGTATCTTCTATCTTTGCCAAAAGCTTTTTGCGTAATTTTAATTCCTGGTGAACCTTGTCTTCTTTTATACTCACTCTTATCAACCATATCAATTACATTTAAAACTGTTTTTATATCAAATCCAAAACTCACAATTTCTTTATAATCCTTATCTTCTTCTATATATAATTTTAGTATTTGATCTAAAATATCGTAAGGTGGCAGTTTGTCCTGGTCTTTCTGATTTGGTTTTAATTCAGCAGAGGGTGCTTTTTTAATAATTTCTTTCGGAATTATATTTTTATATTTTATATTTAAAAACTGACTAATTCTATAAACCATTGTTTTATAAATATCCTTTATTGGCGAAAAACCGCCAACCATATCACCGTATAAAGTACAATATCCAACACTAATCTCGCTTTTATTGCCAGTAGCTAATACCAGCCAATTATATTCGTTTGATAAAGCCATTAAAATATTGCCTCGAATTCTTGCTTGTAAGTTCTCTTTTGTTATATTTATATAATTAATATTTTTAGGATCTAAATTGTCTTTAAGATTGCTTATATAAGAATTATAAATTTCTTTTATTGATACAATTATATGGTTAATTTTAATATTTTTTATTAATTTTAATGAGTCGTTTATACTTTCTTTTGATGAAAACATTGACGGCATAAGTACAGCAGTAACATTTTCAGGTCCTATTGCAAAAGCTGAAATAACACCGACCAGTGCTGAATCAATACCACCGCTTAAACCAAAAACAATTTTTTTAAAGCCATTTTTTATAATAAAATCTCTTGTACCTAAAACTAATGCCTTAAAGATTTCTTCTTCAGTCGATGAAATATTTTGCTTATATAAGTCTTTTATCTCAAAAAATTTATAGCTGGTTTTTTTTAAGTTTAAATTATCAAAATTATTATTAGAATTAAAATTTATTTTCTTGCCTTGTTTGTTTTTTTTATTGTTTATTTTTATTATCTCTAAATTTTTATCAGAATTGGTTAAAATATCTCTTTGGTTTTTAAATTTTGCATCTTGTATTCTAGCCATATTAGCTTCTTGGGTATCTAAATCAAAGATAAAATAATCTTCTTCAAATGATTTTGCTCTATAAAGTATTTGCCCTTTTTCATTAATTAATGTTGATGTTCCATCAAAAACTAACTCGTCTTGCCCTCCAACTAGGTTAACATAGAAAATATTTACCCTATTATCCACGGCTCTTGTAAAGAGCATTTTTTCTCTTTCGGAAATTTTTTTAATATGATAAGGAGAAGCTGATATATTTATTATTAGAACGGCACCACCAAGTATTGCTTGAAGCTGGGTAGGTCCAGAAGAGTAGTAGATATCCTCACATATATTTACTCCAAATATTATATTATTTAAATCAAAAACTATATTTTTTTTCCCTTGTTGAAAATACCTTTCTTCATCAAAAACAGAATAGTTCGGGAGGAATTGTTTATTGTAAATAGAAACGATTTTTTTATTATGCAATATGGCTGCAGAATTATATACTTCAATTTCTTTATTAATAAAACCAACCACCACAACTATTTCTTCACTAATATCTTTAATTTTTTCAAGATATTCATAGTTTTTTTGTATAAATGCAGGCTTTAAAATAAGGTCCTCAGGAGGATATCCGGTAATAGCCAATTCTGGAAAAGCTATAATATCACAACTATGCTTTTTTGCTTGGTATATATGATAGCTAATCTTTTCAAAATTATTTTTAAAATCTCCAACTGTTGAGTTTATTTGCGCACAATAAAGCCTAATGAATTTTTGCATTTCAAATTTTTAAGATTTTTTTATGTGCTTATTTTATATACCTAATTATTTTCTAATTAATCACTCTGTTTTTAATCACTCTGTTTTAAAATTTCATCTTTAATTTTTTGTGAAATCATTTCAGGTGTCCAAGGCGGATCCCACACCAGGTTTACTTTAACTTTGCCTATACCTTTAATTTGCTCTAATCTTTTTTGGGCTTGGTAAGTCATCATTGAGTGCATTGGGCATCCTCTGGTTGTCATTGTCATGTCAACTTCAACATTATTCTCATCGTCAATATTAACTTTATAAATTAATCCCATATCTACAATATTTATTGGTATCTCAGGGTCATACACCTCTGATAGCGCACTTAATATGTCATCTTTTGAAAGTTTCAATTAGTCCTCCTTAATTTTTATTCTTAAAATTATTAATTCTTTGGTTTTTAAATTAAATTTTTATATTAACCTTTTTAACCTTCTTATATATCTCTTCTTATATATTATATATACCTTCTATACCTTCTACTTATTATTTGTTTTTTTAGTAGTTAGAAAAAAGCCTGAAAATGTATGATTTTAATTTTCATTATGACTTTTAGCATTTTAACATTTTAGTATTTATAGTATTTAAAAAGCATAAAGTAAATATAAATTTTAACATGATTGTTTATGCAATGGGGAAATTTTTCTGAGTTCTTCAATAGTAAATTCTAAGCACTCTAAAAAATAGTTAATTTCCTCATAAGTATTTTCAAAACCTATAGTAATTCTTAAAGAGCCGAAAGCATCTTGAGGGCTAATACCCATTGCCACAAGTGTGCTTGACGGTTTCATAGAAGAAGATGAACAAGCAGAGCCGCTCGAAACAGCTATTCCAAAGGAATCTAGTTTTAAAACCATTGATTCTCCTTCAACATACTTAAAAGTAAAATTTAGATTCCCTGGAAGTCTTAATTCAGGGTGTCCATTCAAAAAAACTTCATCAAATCTTTTTAATATTTCATTTTTTAAATAATTTCTTTTTTCTGTTATTATTTCTATTTTTTTATTTAAGTCTTTAGAGCTTATTTCTGCAGCTTTTGCTAGACCTGCAATCCCTGGTATATTTTCAGTACCTGATCTTCTGCCTTTTTCTTGGCCGCCACCAAAAACATGAGGCATGATTTTAGTACCTTTTCTTATATATAATGCACCAACACCTTTTGGACCATAGATTTTGTGCCCAGATAGTGATAATAAATCTACGCCTAGTTCATCAACGTTAGTTTTTATATTACAGAAAGTCTGAACAGCATCAGTATGAAAAACAATATTTTTTTCTTTTAATATTTTGCCAATCTCTTTTATCGGTTGAATGGTACCAACAATATTATTAGCATGCATAATTGATACTAAAATGGTTTTATTGGTTATAGATTTAGATAAATCCTCAGGATTGACAAAACCATATTTATCGACAGGAAGATAGGTAACTATGTATCCTTTTTTTTCCAGGTATTTTAATGGCATGATTACAGCAGGATGTTCAATTTTTGAAGTAATAATATGATTGCCTTTATTTTTATAGGCTTCTGCAATACCAAAAAGTGCTAAATTGTCACTTTCAGTACCACCACTTGTAAAAATTATTTCAAATTCATTTGCCCCCAAGATATCAGCGATTACTGCTCTAGAATTTTCAAGTATTTCTTTTGCTTTTCTTCCCAGCAAGTGAGGCTCTGATGCATTTCCAAAATCATATAAAAAACATTGTTTTATTACCTCAGCAACTTCAGGCAATACTGGTGTGGTAGCAGCATGGTCAAAATAAATATAATTAGAATTAGTATTTTTGGTTTTAAATATTTTATTATTAGTTTTATTATTATGCATTTTAATTTGCAAACCAATTAATTTTTTTTATTAATTTTAATTTTTTAATAATATACTAAAAATTGGTTATGTCAATTTAATTTTTTCCAGGATTAGCATCCTTATTTTCCTGATAAAAACAAAATTATTAAGTTAAGGATGATTATTTCAAAAACACGCAATATTTCCCCAGTGAGGAAAATATTTCTCGGTCTCATTCCTCGCTCTCATCCTTTGGAGAAAACGT
>JACVJA010000197.1 GCA_015661035.1 Candidatus Calidifonticultor daggyaiensis
TTCAACATAAATATAATCTTGCCAAACAAAATTTCTTACACGCATAGTTTTTCTGCCAATTTTTATTTCTTCAATCTTACCAAAAGTAGAAAGTTTATAATGGATACCATTCAATCTCAATTTTCTTGCAGTGTCAATTCTTATATAAACAGGATTTTTAATTTCTTCATAATCAATCTCTATTTCTTCAATATTTATTTTCTTTACTTCTTTAATTAAAACTAAATCTTCTGCTCTGCCAAGATAAGGATAGTAAGGTGGATCTTTTAATGCAGCTTCTATTTTTTCTAACAAAGTGTGCTCAGTTTTTAAATGAATAATGAGATAGACATTATTCAAAGCATTCACAATGACAGGATATTTTTCTTTCTTTTCACCTTTTATATACCATTGATAATCTCTTAAAATTGCATCGTAAGTTCCTTGAATACTTAGATCTATAGAAATATCTCCTTCTCTAATTTTAGTATCTAAACCAATCATATTTTGTAAAAATCCTAGAACTGTAGATGGTGCTGGTAAAGGGTAGGTTTCAATTATTTCCATTGTTAATGGATTTCTATAAACTGCAGTTTCTTGGAATAACTTAATTTTGAGAACTTGATTGTTCATTGGTTTTTACTCCGAAGACTTCTTTTATTTCTGTTTTCAATTTATCTATTATCTCTTCTGGTGTTCCAACATCATTATTATTACCATTCAATAGGCCTTTTATTTCATCTTCATTTGAGAAAAATCCGCTTCTTATACCTATCCTTGTGTTATCCTTAACAGTTGGGTTTCCTATTTCTTCATTATTTTTATATTCATATTTTAAATCTAATATTTCCTTTATTGGTTCTTTACAAATCTTTGGCTTATTTTTATCCCATTCAATTTTAACAGCATTTAGAAAGAAAGGATTTTTAATTTCATATAACCCACCAATTAGAAACAGTGGTTTTAAATCTTCCCTTCTTCCTCTTATATCACGATAAAGAGTTTTAATAACTTCAAGAAATTCATTAATTCTTTTTGCTTTTTCAGTAGCATCAATCTCTATATTTTTATCTTTAAGTGTTTCATTCCACTTTTCAGTTCCAATTCTGTCTAGGTCAATAGTAATGGTATATTTATACAAACTTCTATGTTGTTCAATATTAGCAATATTAGGGTCAACTTTTGCTCTATCAGCGAGCCATTTGTTGGTAAGAAATTCTATATCATTCCAAAACGGTTCTAAAGAAATAGCAGGTGTTAATCTTACAACTGCAGTTCTTGTTTTACTTATTTGTTTTTGTTCTGTTTTCATGTATCCGAACAAATCAATTTCTTCACAATCCTTAATGGTGGTGTTCTCTGTAAATTGCACAACTTTTTCTTTTGATTTTTCTTGTTGTTTCTGTTCTTGTTGTGTTTTGTTTTCTTTTTGTGAAGATGTAGACACTTCACCTTTCATTTTTTCAGTTGATATATCAAGTTTTTCATATTCTTCTTGTGAAGATGTAGGCACTTCACCTAATCTCCATCCAAATTGTTCAGTGCCTTGTTTAACTATACTATATCTTAAAGATTGTCTTGATGCAAAAGTATAGATATCTCCACTACCTCTTCTTAGTTTTTTTAAGGTTGACAGATTACCAAAACCTTCATCGTAATTTAATGACTGTGCTTCAAAAATAATTGTTAATGTGAGTCCTTTTTTATTCATTTTCGTTACCTCCTTGTTGGTTTTGAATTTGTGTAGAATCTCCAGTTTCTTTATGCAGAAAACCGGATATAAAAGCACAAGCTTTGGCTTCAAAATCAACGATGTCCTTAGGATTTAATAAACCTAATATATTTTCAGGTATAGGTTTTTTAGAATTTATATAGAGTTTCATCACATCTTGATAAAATTCCACATATTTACCTGCTCTTATAAGAGATAGAAGTTTGTAAGAGTAACGAATTCTCTTTTTAAAATCTTCTTCTGGGTCTTCTTCTAATTTTAATTTTTTACCTTCGTCTAAAAATTTTTTTAAAATTCCATAAACAGTTTCTGTTTCCATGGTATCACCTCCTTTGTATTTAAGATTTATTATTTTCTTTATATTTTGGACAATAGAAAGATAAAAACTATTAATAGGAGAATGAAAAGATGCATTATTTTCTTTAATATCATCAATATATCTTCTTAAGTTTAAATAAGCAAGAAAATAAACGTTATCGTCTGATAAAAGTCTTCTTATTGTTTCTTTCTTCAAACTAACTCTAATTTCTTGATTTCCTCTTTTTTGTATCAATAACTTTCCCTTTAGCTTTTTTAACAATGATATGACAATATCTTCTGTAAACAATTCTGCGAGATCTTTACCAATGTGAAAATATCTAAAAATTTGTTCTTCAACTTTAGTACCTTTCTTTGGTTTTATCTCTATAAAAAGTATATTTTGCAAAACCCACCAACTTTTTTTCTTTTTTTCATTTAATATCAAATCATCAAGTACTTCCTCATAGATTGAATCTTTAGTATTCAATTTTGATAATTGGTAAAATTTCTTAAGTTTTTCATTTTCTTGATACAATAATTCTAAAGATGGCATATTTACAAAAATGTATTCTGGTATATCAAATTCATCGCGGAAACTAGGTGGTATTTCAGTAAATCCAGCAAAAGAACACAATAATATCAACTCGCAAATAGGACATATGAAAAGGTCACATTCTAAATTAAGAAAAAAATTTGAAAATTCATTTGGACTTGCGCCTGTAATAGAAAATAACTCTTTGCCAAACACTTTTTTGGTTTTTATATTTATATAGATTTGATTGCAGAATCTACATAAAATTCCATTATTTAGATTACTGTTTTTAAGAATTGATTGAGCAGGTTTTATATAAGTTTCTTTAAATCCTTGCAACCGATTTCCCTTAAAAGATGGATTGCCAACAACTGCCTTGTTATGATAAAAACGAGTTAAGAATGTATAAAGAAAATTAAATTCTGATATATTATCTATAATACTTTTTTGTTTTTTACCTTTTTTTATTTCTAAATTTTTTTTAATTTGATTATATAAAGTATTAGCAATTTCATCATTGAAATTTTCGTGCACTTCTTTACAAAATTCTTTTAAAAATTTATCCAAGAGTTGTTTCACAGAAGTTTTAAAATTTGTAATAGTTGTTGGCTTGATTAATTTACAAAGTTCATTTAAATATTTTGTACTTAAATTATATTTAATTTCTTGTAATAACTTTTGCTGTTTCTGTAAGTTTTCTTTATCTTTTTCTTTTCTTTTGCCTATTTTTGCCTTCTCAAATATGGAGTTTAATGGATTAAAACAATATTTCACAATATACTTTGCGTAGGCATATTCAAAATTATCCAATATATCAGGAGTAATTTCCATACATTCATCTTTTAACACTTTTTTAATCTCAACTCCATTCTCTTCTAAAATCCTTAAAAGACCTACAATACCAGCATTATATAACCAGTTGCCTAACTTTATTTTCATTAACAATCACCTCTTATTTGTGTTATCAATTTTAGCATTCCAAAACCTTGATTTCTTCTTGAGCCTAAGCCTACATCATAAATTAATTTTAAACATTCAGGGTCACCCTTTAATATAAATTCTCCTAAAATTCCATCAACTGTAATTCCAAAATGTTTAACAACTGTTTTATTTATTTTTATAGGTATAAATTCAATTACACTGTTAATTTTATGTGGCATGAAGTTTTTAAGAAGTATTGTAGTATGATAATTAAGTTCCTCTATAAATTCCTTATCGTCCGGTGTTACATATTTATCTTCTTTTTTACTTTCAATTAATATACAAGACATAGTTTTAAATAAACAAGCATTTTCTGTGATTTTAACTTCAGGTTCGTAATGTAATTTTTCAAACTTCATAATGTTATCAAATAACGGATATTCTTTTATTTTTATAACTCCATTATAGAAATAAGTTGCTAGTTCATAAGAATTAGTAGAAAAATTAAATATGAGTTTATCAGATGTGACTATCTCTTCTTTTTTTATATTGCAGTTAGGGAAGTATATTGAAAAAGTGAATGGTTTTGTTATATTTTTGTTCTCATTATTATCGTAGAATTCTTTATAAAGTTTTGGATTAGAAACTTGAAATATTTTTTTAAGAAGTGATACAAAACCTGCTCTGTAATCAATAGGAACTTTTATATTTGATAATTTATACTCTACTGAAAATCTCATGTA
>JACVJA010000198.1 GCA_015661035.1 Candidatus Calidifonticultor daggyaiensis
TAAATAAACTTATGTTCATAAGCTAAATTATTATCAAAATTTTTATCAATGGAGGTATCAAAATTAATTAAATTATTAAAAGGTAGATTTAAGTTTTTATTTTTTTTAAAAATAAGTGTTAAAGGTTGTTGATTTTTACCTACCCAGAATTTATTAATTAGATTATCTGCAAGTCTAGTTTTTTCTTCAATGAAAATTTCAAGCTGTTCTATGCTGGATATTAGTATTATAAAAGGCATATTTTTAGGCCTTTTCTTAATAACTTGAATTTTTCTAATTGCCGCTGAATTATTATAAGAGCAACTTAAGCCATAAATGGTACTAGTTGGTAGAATTCCGACTTTTCCTTCATTTATTTGTTGTGCAATTAAATTTAAGTTAGTTTTTTTTGAATTATTAATAACTATGCTCACAATTAATACTTAAAATTAAAAATTCTAAAAATTCTTATTGGTTTATTAGTTTCTTATTTACTGGTCTTTTTCTTTTAGTTCTTCTTTAATATTTAAATGCCACATTTCTTGGGCAAATTTCCAATGTGTTGCAAATAATGGAATTGCTATAATTATTAAAAGTACACCTCTTATAATGCCCTTTAGACCGTTTGATCTTTCAATATTTTCCTGGGCTTTTATTTCCTCGTCAATCAATCTTTCAATCTCTTCTTGGCTTAAGTCCTTATATTGTTCTTTATATGACGGGAGAATTGATGATTTTGTCATGTAAGTAACTGGATTTACAAAGCTAATAGCACTATCAACTAAATTTATAATACCAATTATAAATATTATAATTGATATTATGCAAACAATATAAAAATAAATTTCTCTAAAATAAACTCTTCTAGCCATAATAATTTACCTCCCTTTCTTTAAATTTTTATATTTAACTCATAATGCAGTGTAAAATTTAGTTACAAACTATTGTATTAACTGGAACTTTAAATTGCAATTGAAAATTATTACTCGTAAAATGATTATAAAATAATTATTGGAAAATTGGTAAAATTTTCGAAATAAAATAATTATTAAAATAATTATTGAAAGGATATAAAAATAGATAAGATAAACAAAAAAGATAAAAAAGATAAAATAAATAAGATAGAAAATATTCAAAACAAAGAAAATAAAGCTCAAAAAACAAGGCCAAGTTGGGATGAATATTTCACAGCAATTACAAAGCAAGTTGCAACACGGGCAACATGCCTTAGAAGAAAGGTTGGTGCAATTATAGTTAAAGATAAAAGAATTTTGACAACAGGCTATAATGGTGCTCCAATGGGTGTTAAAAACTGTCTTGATAGAGGCATATGTTTGCGTGAAGAGCTTGGTGTGCCATCTGGACAAAGGCATGAAATTTGTCGTGGACTGCATGCTGAGCAAAACGCAATTATTCAAGCAGCTTATCACGGTGTAAATATTAAAGATAGTGTTATTTATTGTACAAATCAGCCTTGCGCTCAATGTGCAAAAATGATTATAAATAGTGGTATTAGAAAAATTTATTATATCAATGATTATCCAGATGAACTTGCTCAAAGTCTTTTACAAGAAGCAGGCGTTGATCTTATAAAACTGACTGATAGTCTTGCAGATGAGTAATTATTTAAATATTTTAAAATCTGTATCAAAATCTATATTTACGCGGAACAATTGTTACGCCATCCTTTGAAATTGTAAAACCTCTTTGCTTGTCAAATTCTTTATCAAGACCAATAATTATATTATCTGGTATGTATACGCTTCTATCTATTATAGCTTTTTTTATAATTACATTTCTACCGATAATATTGTTTCCTAAAATTAATGAATTAGAAATTTCTGAATTTTCAGAAACGTTAACATTATAAAAAATTATGGAATTTTTAATTTTTGATTGATAAATTATACTTCCATTTGCAACTAGGCTGTTTTCAATTTCTGTTATATTTCCAATATATTTTGCAGGCTGCAAAGATTCAATCCTTGTAAATATTTCCCACCTTGGATTATATAAATTTATTTCTGGATTTATGCTAATGAGATCCATATTAGCTTTATAATATTCATCTAAGTCTCCAATATCTCTCCAATAGCCCTTTTCTCTTTTATTATCACCAATAATCGTATTGTCATCAAAATTATAAACATAAATATTTCTGCCTCTTCTTAGCATTGCAGGTATAATATCATATCCAAAATCATGAGATGAATAATGCTCAGGGTCCTTCTTAAGAAGTTCTTTATCTTGGGTGGTTTTTTTATATTGGTCTATTACAAGCTCTTCAATTAAAACCTGCAAATTAAATGCATAATTGCCCATTGATGCATAACAATATTCTGAATTGCCTGGAAGCGGTGTTGGGCTTTGGGGTTTTTCTTCAAAACCAATAAGCCTTGATTCATTATCGACAACCAAAACCCCATATTTATTTGCAGCTATTTCAACTTTTACTGGAATAGCACAGATTGTAAGATCTGCTTTTTTTTGGAGATGAAAGTCATTTAACTGCGTGATATCCATAAGATATATATGGTCTCCTGCAAAAATATTTACTATATCAGGTCTTGATTCCCACGCATATCTTTTATTTTGATTAATTGCATCAGCAGTTCCAGTATACCACCCGCTTCCTGTTCCCTCTTTTGCTGGGAGAAGCCTTATAGTATTGTATCTTCCAGTACCAAAAACAGGTGACCAGCCCTCTAATATGTGCTGTTCTAGGGATCTTGGTTCATATTGGGTTAAAACATATATTTTTCTAATTCTTGAATGGATTAAATTGCTTAAAACAAAGTCTATTACTCTGTAGCTACCCCCAAATGGCAATGCAGGCTTTGCCCTGTCTTTTGTTAAAGGATAAAGCCTCTTTCCCACACCCCCACCAAGTACAAATGCTACAACTTCAATTCTCATTTAAGCTATTTAAAATTTTATGCTTAATTTTTATGCTTAATTTTGTTATGATAATTTTTGCTATGAAAGATTTTATCCGCACAATTGTCTTGTTCTACTCTAACAAAATAGTTACTATTCAATAATTTATCTTAATTATTTAAATTATTCAAATAAAATATTTGGGTCTATATCATATTCTTTATATAGTCTCTCAACATAATTAATAATGCTATTTAAAATTTTATCACTTAAAATAAAATTGTTTTTTTCTAATACTGAATAATAATCTTTAAGTATTATTACTGCTTTTATATCAGGATAATAAAACATTGTTTTTTTGTAGCTTTTAATAACGTCTTCATAAACTTTATTCGTATAATAATCTCTGGTTGGTGTGTTGTTCTGTCCATATAAATAAGCAGAGAAATATCCTACAAATAGCCTTGCAATTTCGTTTCTTCTAAAATTTGCTTCTGGGGGATTTTTTTCTTGATAATTTACAAGATAATTTTGCGAGTTAATCATTCTTTGGGCAAGTTCATCCCAGCTAACCATAAGTCCTGCGTCTCGTGAATAGATTTTATTTGATTCAGTGGCTTTAATATTTAAATATTCATTATATTCTTTAGTTAAATATGGGCTGTATTTTTTATATTTTTCAAAGTCTATAATTGGGTAATATGCACCTTCTAAATTTACAAATTTATACCCGCTTCTAAATATTTTCTCAATTTCACCTTTTAAATTAATGTCTTTTATTTTATCTATATTTTCGAAAGTAAAATCTTCCTCACTCTGGAAAGTATCTAATAAAATTTCCTGTTTATTTTCTTCAAATAAACTCCACATATAATTTTCCTTATATTTTTTTTGCGTCTTTTCGAGTTCTTCAAGCATAATGCTTAAAGTTTCAGGACTACTGATCTTATAATTTTCTTCAATGTATTTTAAAATAGCATCGAGTGAGCTAGTTTCTAATATTTTACCAAACTCTAATAAAATTTGTTTTTGGTCAAAATTTTTGTATTCTTGAATTGTAGTATCTGCAGTAATACCTACGTTAGTTGTAGAATTAGTATCAGAATTATTATTGCTATCATCATTATTATCAGAAATTTTTGATAATGTTTCGTTTGCAATTGTGTCAGTATTTTTTTCTTCGGTTGCATTTTTTTCTTTATTGATATCTATAGAATTTTGCTCTAAATTATTATTCTTCTTTATGTTACAACTAAGAGTAAAAGGGGTAAAAAAAATTATAATAATAAATAATAAAGTAATAGGACAAACATATATAAACTTAAAAATAT
>JACVJA010000199.1 GCA_015661035.1 Candidatus Calidifonticultor daggyaiensis
TTACTTATTTGTTTATTTAAAATTTTTGAATTGTTATATATTGATTGATATATTTTTTTAAATTTCTCAATAAATAAATTATAAAAATTAAAAAATTTTTTATAAAATACTTAATAAATCATTCAAAATACTTACAAAGCACTAAAAATATTAAAAAATTTTAAAAAACCATTGATATATATTATATAAAAAGTTCCTATAATATACATTATGTAAACTTATTTGATTTTTTAAAAAACAAAAACTTTATATTAATAAAAATGCTAAAAATACTATTAAAATAAAAATTTCCATTAATAAAAAACATTTTATTGTCTAATTTTTTTAAATTTTGTTACCTACTTTATTATTTTAATAAAATAGTGCTATTAATGTTTTAAATAGATTTAAACTTTTATTTCACATATCTATTTAATTTATTATTTATTTACAAATCAAATTTTATATTTTATTTATTAATTTTTTTGCTAAAAATTAAACTATGAAAATCCTTTTTGTAAAATAGTTTAATATTAATTTCAGGATATAAATCTCTTAACTTTTTTAATTTCCTATTTTTTTTTGTCACTAATTTTTGATTTAAGGTTGTAAGTTCTATAAATAAATTAAAATCAGGTAAATAAAAATCAGGAGTAAAGCTAAGGACTACATTTCCTTCTCTGTCATATTCTAATGGGAAACTTTTAGGTTCATATTCCCACCTTATGTCATAAAAATCTAAAATTTTAGCAAACTCTAGTTCGCTGATATGAGCAAATTTTATATTCTTATAATAACAGTTTAGGGGATTTTTCCCTTTTGAAGAATTTATTATTCTACTCATTTAATAGTATTATAAATTAAAGTCTTCTGGTGATACGTGGTCTAAAAAGTCTCTAAACTTTTTAATCTCATCTTCAATACTCTGAATCTCAATTCCTGCTAATTGTAAGACATAGTCATAGGAATAAATTTTACATTTTTCTCTTACAGCAATTGCAATTGCATCTGAAGGCCTTGAATCTACTTTAATTTTATCGCCATTAAAACTTTTTAAATTCAAGTTTGCATAAAATGTATTATCCTTAATGTCGCATACCTCAATATTTTCAACTTCTATTTTGAGAGTCTTTAAAATATTAACAATTAAATCATGTGTCATTGGTCTAGGAGTTTTTATATTTGAAATCTCTAAAGCTATTGCGCTTGCCTCAAAGGCACCAACCCATATTGGAAGATATCTATTGCCTTCCCTTTCCTTTAATAATAATATAGGTCGTTGCGAAGGAAATTCAATTCTTACTCCTTCTAATGTCATTTCAATTTTATTCTTTTTTAACTTTTTATTATTTTCTTGCATACTGAATTAATATTCTAGTAGAATTCTAAAAAAATCATTTTTTTAAATTTTAAAATTTATTTTATTTATTATAAATACACTTATGACTAAACTAAAATACAATTATTTATACATTTAGTTATATCATAACAGTATGCCACTTTTATATCAATACTTTTACTTCAACTTATCTGTTGTAATTTTTATCTGTGATTTTTTCATTATTTAAGCAAAAAAGATAATTTAATTAAAACTTTTAACTAATTAGTTCTTGTTGAATAATTAAAATTTTTATTAATTTTAAGCTTACAATGATAATTAAGATTAAGCTTAAGATTAATTATATTTTATTGTATTAAATTTTATAAAATTATTTATTTTCATTCTCTATTTCTTTATTAATAATATTTAAATTTAAAGTGTATATAGAATTTAGATTCCTAAACTTTTGTTTATAGTCTAAGCCATATCCAACTAAAAAACTTTCACCTATAGTGAAACCTATATATTTTATATTAATATCCGCTATTCTTCTTATATTTCTATCAAGTAGTGTGCATATTTCTATACTTTTTGGATTTCTAGATTTTAAATTACGTAGTAAATAAGATATTGTAAGACCTGTATCAATAATATCTTCTACAATTATAACATCTCTATTTTCAATAGGTTCTTCAAGGTCTTTAGTAATTTTTACAACACCTGTTGTTTTTAATAATTGATTTTGTTCTGGATAAATACCTAAAGAATCAGCCGAGCAATCTTTAATATTATTAATATTATTTTCTGTGCTTTTATAAGTAGAAATCCCAATAAAATCTATACTTAGTTCTAAGTCAATGCATCTAACTAAATCAGTTAAAAAAAATATACCGCCTCTTAATACACTAATTAATATCGGGTTTGTATTTTTATAGTCATTTGTAATTTCTTTTCCAAGTTCAGAAACTCTTTTTTGAATTACTGAACTTGGAAATAATTCTTTAAATAGTATTTTGCTTTTGTAAATATTTACAATTTCATTATTTTTAAAATCCATCAAATAAAAAACCATCTATGATTTTAAATACTGTTGACAACTAATAATCAACTTTTCCAACATCTTCTACCATTATAACCCAAGTTTGACCTATATTTACTAAAATATTATTTCCATTATTATCTTTAAATTCAAAAGGTTCTAAAGCACTTGTTCTATTCCATGTGCCTTCAATTAAATTACCGTCCATAAAGAATAAACCCTGGCCACCTTGAGTAGTTCTAACAACCATATGCCCTTCTTTATCTCCAGAATTTCTTATATCAGTAAAAAGTACTATAACATTATTAATTGTTATCTGTTTTGAAGTTTCCCTATCTAATGAAGGAGCCCCACCACAAAACCTTAGATAAGTATTTGTTTGCTTATCGTATTCAAAATTAACTTTATAACTAGGATTTCCAGAAACATCTATAGTTATTTTATTTATATCTCCCCTTTCATTTTCAGAGGCTTCATTTTTAAAGTGAAAAGGAGATTTTCCTCCTTCAAGAGAATACCCAAGATTTTGAGCAATTTCATACATTCTTGGTACTCGTACATAGGCATTGTGTGGAGCAACTCTAGAAGGATCTCTTATTGCATCTTTCCCTTCCCCGCTTCCAGGGTCAGCAAAATTGCCAATTATTGATGATGCTCCACTTGTATCACCTAAAGGTGATAAATAATCAAGTCCCAAATTTTGTACAACTATATAAAAAGATGGATGAGTACCCCAAAATACATAAATTGGGTCAAAACCTGCAGCAATTTCAGCATAGTATGGTCTTGCGCTTCTTACCGGACCAACCAAATCCGGTTTACTTGATGAAAAAACTGATACGAACCTTGTAATTCCCCCTTCATCCACAACCTCAAAAACAACATCTGCATAAATCAGTCCTGACTGTGGTCTTGCATTAGGTGTATTTTCTATCATTATTGCCATAGGTCTATTGTTTTGAATTTTGTCTGATAACTCAAGACCAGTTAATATGTTAATATTTCCAGTAATTTCATTAACATTTGATTCAGTTGAAGTTTCTTGCACCGATGTTTCTTCAGTTTGTTCTAATTTTGTGGTTTCTTTTTCATTGCTCTCAATAGTAGATTCAATGGTTTGTTTTGTTTGTACTGGCTTACTGCAAGAATAAATACTAATAGTTGAAACTAATAAAATAACAATAAAGCTTATAAAAAAAATTTTGCTTGCTTTATTTCCTATTTTATTATAATTCATCTTAATCTGCTTATTAGTAAAAAATTTTATTAAATTGGTCTTGTTCAATTTCTACCCCCATTTTTTTGCCTTTTTTACTTTTTTATTTTAAGAATTAAGTTTTTAATTATTATAAGTATAAATATAAAAAAGTAAAATAATATTAAAAAAATTAATAAAATTTTCACATTATAATTATTGCCTTTTTCAATCTCTACTTTTATAAAGGGCTTATCTATTTTTTCTGAACTTATAAGGTCAGCGTTAAATTCCGTTAAATAATCGCTTCCATTATATAAATTTTTGAAAACATAATTTGTTCTTATTTTTAAATTACTAATTTTTTCATTTTTTTCTATTGGTAATCCAATTTTTACTTTAGGGACAAATACCTCTTCATCTTCATAAATTAAACTATTTTCATATATTGGTAATTTTACAAAATCATCAACATACTCATAATTATCATTTATATATAAAAGTTCTTTTATTGTTTCTTTAATATTAATATGGCTATATGTTTTAGTAATTGAACTAAAATCATCAATTTTTTTAATATCGGTAATTTCAATTAATTTATAGTAATTAGCGCTCTTACCTATTTCTTTATAAACAA
>JACVJA010000200.1 GCA_015661035.1 Candidatus Calidifonticultor daggyaiensis
TGAAATCCCGTTGGTTGAAGTAATAGCTGATATGGAATATAAGGGCGTAAAAGTAGATGCAGGTTATTTAAAGGAATTAATTAAAGAATATGATTTAAATATTCAAAATTTAACGAAAGAAATATATAAGTTATGTAATTCTGAGTTCAATATAAATTCCCCTAAACAACTTGCAAAAATTCTTTATAAGGATTTAAAATTGACACCATCAAAAAAAACCAAGACTGGTTTTTCAACTGACGCTTCAACTTTATTTAATTTATACAACGCACACCCTGTAATAGAAAAAATTTTAGATTTTAGGGAAAAAGTAAAAATAAAAAATACTTATCTTGATGTCCTTCCAGAAATTATAGATCCTAAAGATAAGAGAGTTCATGCAACGTACAATCAGCTTGGCACTACAACTGGAAGAATCAGTTCAAATAATCCTAATTTACAAAATATTCCAATAAGAACAGAGCTAGGCCGCCAAATTAGAAAGGCTTTTATTCCGGGAGAGGGATACGATTTATTGCTATCTGCAGATTATTCTCAAATTGAATTAAGAATACTTGCGCATCTTGCTGATGATCAAGATTTAATTGAGTCTTTTAATAATGGTGAGGACATTCATGCAAAGACTGCTTCTGAAATATTTGGTGTTGATTACGAAAAAGTAGATGATAGTTTGAGAAGAAAAGCAAAAGCAATTAATTTTGGGATAATTTATGGAATGACTGAATTTGGTTTAAAATCAAGGCTTGATATATCAGAAGAAGAAGCTAGGGATTATATAAAACTTTATTTTAATAGATATCCAAAAGTAAAGGATTATATTAATCATTTAATAGTATTTTCATATCAAACCGGCTATGCAGTTACTATGTTTGGCAGAAAAAGATACATAAAAGAGCTTCAAAGTTCAAATGCAAATATTAGAAGTCTTGGCGAAAGATTGGCTGTAAATACCCCAATTCAAGGGACTGCGGCAGATATAATGAAACTTGCTACAATAAAAATTTATAACAAATTAAAAGAACTTAATATTGACGCGAATATAATTCTACATGTTCATGACGAAATAGTTCTTGAGGTAAAAGAGAAAGATATAGAGTTAGTGAAGCAAGCTGTATTAGATTCTATGGAAAAAGCTGTAATTTTAAAAACACATTTGAAAGTTGAAGTAAAAGTAGGTAAAAACTGGCTTTTGTAATTATATAGTACGTTTTAGATTTAAAATCTTTTTTTTAGTACAAATAATAATTGGTTTAGATAAAAAATAATGATTATTTTTAAGTCAGATAAAAGAAAATTTTAAAAGGTATTTACAAATAATAAAAGAAAATTATAATTTTAAATTTAGGTTATCGAAGATTAATTAGCATGTAAAAAAAGCAATTGTTTAAGTGATCATAGAGATGAAAAAATATTTTAAATTTTAGCTACAATCTAATAAAAATAAATTGTAATAAAAAAATATTGATAAATAATTTTATAAATGTTATTCTTTTTTGCGTTTTACTTTAAAATGAAGGGTGGTATTTTTTAAATATGGTAAAAAATGAAAATTTTAACAGACTAACTGATGAAAATTATATGGTAAGAAATGAGGCAGGTGAATTAGTTCCAAATTATAACGCTACAATTATTACGTTTAAAGAGGGTGATATTTTAAGAGGCAAAGTTGTAAAAATTGATAAAGATGAAGTTCTAATAGATGTAGGATATAAATCTGAAGGGGTTATACCTTTTTCTGAATTATCAATAAGAAATAATGTTAACCCCGAAGAGGTTTTAAGTATAGATGAAGAAATAGATATAATGGTATTAGAAAAAGAAGACCAGGATGGCAGGTTAATCCTATCTAAAAAAAGAGCTGAAATAGAGAAAAGTTTTGATAGGATTGAAGAAATTTATAAGAATGGTGAAACAGTTGAAGGTGAGGTTATTGAATGTGTAAAAGGCGGCTTGATTTTAGACATAGGTTTGCGTGGCTTTTTACCTGCTTCACTTATCGATATTAGAAAAACAAGAGATTTAGAGTCTTATATTGGTGAAAGATGTATTTGTAAAATAATAGAAGTGGACAGAAACAGAAATAATGTAGTTTTATCTCGTAAAGCCATTATTGAAGATGAAAGAAAAGAGCAAAGAAAATCTGCTTTAGATAGTATAGAAATTGGCCAAATTAAAAAGGGAATTATTACAAGTATTGCTGATTTCGGAGCATTTGTTGATGTTGATGGTATTGATGGCTTAATTCACATCTCTGAGCTTTCCTGGAATCATGTAAAACACCCATCTGAAGTTGTGAAGGTAAATGATGAAGTAAGTGTTGAAGTTCTTGATATAGATAGAGAGAAGCAAAGGCTGTCATTAGGCTTAAAACAAACACAAAAAGACCCGTGGCTTGAAAAAATAAAAAATTATAAAGTTAGGGATGTTGTTAAAGGCAAAGTTAGTAGAATAGTAAAGTTTGGTTTATTTATACAAATTGAGCCTGGAATGGAAGGTCTTGTTCATATTTCTGAGCTATCTATGCAACCAGTGAGAAGACCAAGTGATATTGCAAAAATCGGTGACGAATTAACAGTAAGAATTATAAATATAGATTTTGATAGAAGAAGGATGGCTTTTAGTGTTAGGCAAGTAGACCACCCAGAACTTGCTGAGCAGCAAAGCGACAATATTTATGGGGATAAACAAACAGAAAAGGATTTGGAAAATGATTTAAATCAACAAGATAAGCAAACAAAATCTGTGATAGCTGAAACTCAAGAAGAAAAAACTATAGATAAAGAAAAATTACAGTCAAAAAAAGATGGTAAATCTTATTCTGATTTCAGCATATCAAAAGCAGAAAAAGATGAAAAGGGGTTTAATCAAAATAGTAGTTTTATAAAAACTAATGAAACTGAATTAAATAAAGAAAAAACCTTAACAGAAGAAGATAGCATTGAAAAAGATCCTTTATTTAGTAAAAGTCTAAAAGGCTTAAATCCTGATGAAAAAAAAGAAGCTATAAAGAAAATTCTTGAAGAAATGAAACATGAAGCAAATTTAGACTAATTTAAGATAAAAATATTAAATTAGTATAAATTATATTAAATTAGTATAAATTTAATTTAAATGTTTAATCTAATTTAGTTAATAAATAAAATTTTAGTTGTTTTTTAATATAATAAATTTTTTAGTTTAATAAATCAAATAAATCTGAATTATATAAAGGCCAATTATATAACAAAAACAGTCTTCTAGGTACCAGCAGGTAGTTATCTAATAAAAAGGCAAAGCAATCATGCTTATATGCTAATTAGTATAAAAATCCGATAGTTCTTCTTATTTACTTACTAAAAAATTCTTTTTTTAATAAAATATTAAGTAATATAAAAACTATATTATTAAAAAATTATATTATTTTGGGGTGATTAAAATTTATATCATTGGTGTAGTGGGTAAAATTGCCTCAGGAAAAACTATGGTAGCTAATCTGTTGCAAAATCTATTAAAAGATAGCTATATTTTAAATGTTGATAGCTTAGCAAAAGAAATTTATAACTTAAAAAAGGATGTAATATATAAGTTAAAAGATTGTTTTGGTAGTTGCGTATTTAACTCAAAAAACAAATTAAATTTTAATAAATTAGGGGAAATTGTTTTTAGTTCTAAAAGTAATTTAGAAAAGTTAAACAAGATAATGTTGCCTGAAATTGATAAAATAATTATCAATTTTATAAATAAAGCCCATAAGGAAGGCAATATTAAATTTTTAATAATTGATGCCGCAATACTTTTTAGTTTAACTGCCTATAAGTATTGTAATTATATTATATATGTTAAGTCGGACATAAAAAAAAGAATAAAAAGGCTTATGGCTAAAAATAATATAAGCGAACATGAAGCTGTTTTAAGAATTAAAGGTCAGTATATTAAACTTAAAAGAAAGCTTATAAATTATCAGATTAATAATACAAGAGATTTAAAATATTTAGAATCTGAGATTTATAATATAACTAAGGAAATATTAAATAAAAATGCTGCTTAAAAATCAATTTAAAATTATATCAAATTATACTCCTCAAGGAGATCAAGCAAAAGCAATTTCTGAACTTACTGAAGGTTTAAAAAAAAATTATAAATTTCAGACGTTGCTTGGTGTTACTGGTTCAGGAAAAACTTATAC
>JACVJA010000201.1 GCA_015661035.1 Candidatus Calidifonticultor daggyaiensis
AGGTTTTTTTGTTTTTGAAAAATTGAAAAAGGACTTCAGTGTTATTGAAAAATTTGATGGAATTTTACATATAGTTCCGATGAAAGAAGATATAGAGGTTTTGAAAAAAATAAAAAGTAAAAAAATTCCATTAATGCTTTTAGGTGCTAGAGTTAATGGATTTAATTATGTAGCGGTGAATAACAAAAAAGGAGTAGAAGATGCTATAAAATATTTATTGGAAAATGGTCATGAAAAAATTGGTGGTATATTTTCTCCGCTTAATTATTTTGATGGATATGAGAGGTATATTTATTTTTTAGAATTTTTGAAAAAGAATGGATTACCTATTAGAAAAAAATGGATAAAAATTATGAGAGAATATTGGGCAGAAAACTGGGTAGATGAAGCTAAAAACCTTATGAGAGAAATATTAATAGAGAAAGATAGACCAACAGCAATCTTTACAGCAGGTGCTCTTGTAAGTATTGGTGTAAATGAATGTTTGGAAGAGGGAAAAGAAAAAATTTCTATAATTGGCTTTGATGATTTTTATTTAGCAAAATATTTTAATCCACCACTTACAGTAATTTCACAACCCGTTTGGGAAATAGGAAGAATCGGAGTAAATAAGTTAATAGAAATAATAGATAAGGGTGGAAGATGTGAGTTGTTACTTGAGCCAAAGTTAATAATAAGAAAATCTGTAAAAAGATTGAGATTTAAAAATCAAGAAAAATAAATTTATTTTATGAAAAAAGAAAGGTTATATTTTACAAAAATAAGTGGTTCTTACAGTTCACAAGAAATTTATAAAAAAGTAAGACCCAAAGAGAAAAAGGATTTTATCCTTAATCCACATAAAGGATTTGCAACTTTTCAAAATTTTAATGGAGACCCATTATTTGGAGAAGGAAATGATAGAGATAATATACTAATGGATACGGCAGGCCCATTAAAATTTGAACTTAAAAAAAAGAAACCCGAATTTGTTGATGGATATCTTCCGACAACTATTGCTTATTGTAGATGGTTTTGGAGTGTTTTTGAACCAGAAGAAGGAAAGTTTAATTGGAATATGGTAGAAAAAGCATTGAAAGTATCTGAAATAAGGGGGCAAACTTTACAAATAAGATTGATGCCATTTGGAAGCAAAAATCAACCTCAATTACCAAAATGGTATATTAAAAAAGCTCCGGTAAGAAAATCAAAAAAAACTGGATTGTATGAACCAGATTATGATGAACCAACATATTTTAAATATTGGAGCAGAGTAATTGAAAATTTTGCAGAAAAATTTGCAAATCATTCCAATCTTGAGACATTTGATATTGCTTTTATTGGTCCATGGGGAGAGGGAGCAGGAGAAATTAAAGAAAAGACAGTTGAAAAATTTATTGATATGTATCTAAAATTTTTTGATAGAAAAATTTTACTTTCAAATATAGATGGCTATCAGTATATATATGGAACAAAAAAAGGGACAGGCTGGAGATGCGATTGTTTTGGAGATATGAGGAATGCAGGATATGGTTTTGTTCCAAATGGATTAGGTTGGAATCATATGTATGACTTTTATCCAAGGCAAATAGTGAAAGCAAAAGAAAATTGGAAATATGCACCTGTTGTTCTTGAGACCTGTCATACACCTTTATTTTGGTATGAAAATGATATGCCATTAGAATTTTTAGATTTTGTAATTGAACAAGGATTAAAATACCATTGTTCTGTTTTTATGCCGAAATATACAAGGATCCCAAATTTGTATAAAGAAAAATTTATTAACTTTGCAAATAGGATGGGGTATCTCTTTGTTATACGACAATTAAAATTTGAAAAAAGATTAAAAGAAAAAAGGAAATTTAAATATGATATTTGGATTGAAAATATTGGAGTTGCTCCATTATACAAAAAAAAATATAAACTTGCATTTAAATTTAAACAAGGAAAGAGGGAAGAAATAGTTCATTCATCACAAGATATTACAAACTGGTTACCAGGAGATATATGGTTTGAAGAAGAGTTAATATTAAACAAAAATTTTCAAGATGGGTATATTGAAGTTTATATAGGAATAGTAGATAAAGATAGAAATATTCCTAAGATAAAATTTGCAATAGAAAACTTAGAAGAAAATGGGTGGTTTTTTGTTGAGAGAGTGGAAAAGAGATTTCTTGACAAAAGAAATAAAAAAGGTATAATTTAAATAAAAGTATATACAAAATACAAAAATGAACAAAAAAGTTAAAGGAGGTGATAAAGATGAAGATGAAAGATTTAAAGTTAGGTTTTACACTTATAGAGTTGCTTGTAGTAGTTGCTATAATATCAATTTTAGTTTCAGTTTTAATGCCTGCATTATATAAAGCAAGGGAGATGGCAAGGAGAGCAAATTGTATGAACAATTTAAGGCAGATATATTTAGGACTTGCTATGTATGCTCAGGACTATGATGATAATTGTCCACCAAGAACTGGTTCAGATACACATTTGTTATGGAATGGAGAAGGGGCTACACCACGAGGGTATGCATCACCACTTGGATTTTTATTAATGGGATATAGGACAAGAGGGAAAGGTATGTATATTGATAAACCAGAGGTATTTGTTTGTAACTCAGTAAAATATGGTCCAGGTATGCCTAAGACAACAGTAGAAGCAATAAAGAGGAATTTTGAAGTATTTGGATCTGGTAGGTGGTGTTATACTGGTTATGTATTTCATTCTTAACCTGGACTACAAAATGATAAAGATGTTCAAAATAAGATGACAAAAGCAGCAAAAAAAGGATGGATAGCAGTCTGTGATTGGATAAATATTACTGGTTACCTATATATGAGATGTCCACATCCAGAAAGAGTAAAGAGAAAAGACCCAGCAGGAAACACCTGGTTATATCCAGAAGGTATAAATGTTGTATTTTTTGATGGGACAATTAAGTGGTTTCCAAATAGGGTTCAAGCAACTGGCTATAGAATATTTGATTATACAATAGGACCGACTACTCAAGCAACAAGCAGTAATAATAGCACCGGTACTTATACAGAATTGTATTTCTGGAGGAGATGGACAATAAACACGATACCAAGATAAAGAAAGGAGGTGATAAAAGATGAAAAAAATAATTTTAAGTGTTTTAATTTTAGGTTCAATTTTAATTTGTCAGGAAGCAAAGAAAGAAACAAGTGGAAAGAAGTTTTATATATTGAATATTCAGCAAGGAGAGTTATTTAATGATATAGGAGAGAATGTAGATGTTTCATTAAGTGAGGAATATGCTATAAAACAAGGAGGTCTTTCAATAAAGATTGTGTATAAAGGAGGGAATTCTTGTGGAGATTGGAATCCGAAGAGGAATAACTGGAGCGATTTTAATTATTTAAAAATGGTATTTCACAATCCATCCCAAGAAATAATAAAACTTAATTTTGCAGCAAGAGATGATTCTAAAAAAAGAGATTATAGCACAAGATTTGACCAAAGTATTGTTTTAAAGCCAGGCAAGAATGAAATAACTATTCCAATTCAGGGAGCTACAAACAATTCAGGAGAGCCATTCAACTTGAAAAAGATTACTCACTGGTTTATATGGTGTCCAACAGCAAAGGCAGAAAAGCCAGTAACAGTTTATTTATGTGATATTTATTTAACAAATGAAGAATAAAGTTGAATTAGTCCATCTCCTCCAGAAAGAAAGGAGTTATTATGAAAAAGATATTAATGTTAATAAATTTAATTGGTTTACTTATATCAAATTTAATTCAAGCAGAAAAAAAGGTTTATTTATTAAATATTACATCAGGAGAAAGTCCAAGTCCTAAACTTGTTGAAAAAAGCGATTTAAGTTTATCAGACCAGTTTGTAGCAGATTTTAATATAGTAGAAGAAAAGATGGGAGATAGGACTAAGTGGCTAAAAGTTGTTTTTAGTAAAGGTAAAGAAGAAAATGCACCATATGGAAAATGTAAGTTTGGTATAAATAAACCAAAAATAAATAATTGGGATGATTGGGAAATAATAAAATTTGAAGTATATAATCCCCAAAATTTTCCAGTAAAAGTAGATTTTATTGTTAGAGAGGGGAAGTTTCCATTCAGTTATGCAGAGAGATTTGATACACCATTAGTTATTCCTCCTGGTAAAAGTATACAAAAAATTTATATACAAGGAGCAACAAATAATAATA
>JACVJA010000202.1 GCA_015661035.1 Candidatus Calidifonticultor daggyaiensis
TTTGCTTGTTTAATAGTATTAAGGATAACTAGCACCCTTTTGTTTTTTGCATCTTGTATTATTTGGTCTATTATGTCATCTGGTATTGAAAAATCTTTTGTATTTTTAATTTCTTTAAATTTTAATTTATGTTTTACTATGTTAGTATATTTTTGTTTTTCTTCTTCATAAAGATTTTTTTCTACAAAGTTTTTATTCTTTTCTATATTTATTCTTTTTTCTATTTCTTCTTTTATATATTTTGGTAAAGTTGCAGTCATTAATAAAAACTTTCCTCCTAATCTAACTATATCTTCAATAAATTTTACTATTATAGCAGCCGCCCTCGGGTCATAAGATTGAACTTCATCTACAACTAGACGTGAATAAGAAAATGTTGCATAAATTCTTTCATATCCAGGTGGTCTTAATCCATATGGAAAAAATTGATCTCCAGTTGATATTATTACTGGATAGGCTAGTTGTTTTGCTACTCCATAAACTTTAACATTCTCATAATTATAATCATTTCCTAAAAGATACACATCTGCATCCGAATAAAGGATGCCTGTTTTATCTTCGCCAAATATTGTTTTTGCTCTGTTAAAAATCTGTTCAACAGCAGTTCTTATTGGTAAAGTATAAAAAAATTTTTCCCCATTACTCCATAAAAAAGCAAATTCTGTTTTTCCACTCCCTGTTGGGGCTAACAATATTGCGTTATCATTTTTACAGTCTTTAACGATTTCTTTCTGCCAAGGGTTATTATTTTTTATTTGGTTTACTATATTGTTCTCAATTTCGCCAAATTTTAAATTAGGGATCTCTATTTTAGAGAAATCCTCGCTTTTTGTTTCCTCGCAAAAAGATGCATAATGATCACATCTTTGTAAAAACCCACTTATAAAAATCCAATTTTTCTTTTCTTTTTCCTTAATTTCTAATCTTTTTGGAAGCCAATAAAGTTGATAAGGCGGTCTAATATAATTGGCAAGCGAAATACCATTGGCAAGCCCATTTAAAATATCTATATCTAAACTGATAAAATCCTCAATTTTTAAGTTAGAATTCACTATACTTCTCATCTCATTTTTTAAATTTTCAATAAGTTGTTCTTTATAATCATTATATTTTGCAAGGAAATATTTAAATTTTTCTGCCTTGAATCTTAAATCTTCTTCTAATGATTTTTTCCAATGGTGATAAGCTATTGCTGATAAAATATATTCTACATTTGTAAATTTTTCTTTTAATTTAACCTTATCAATAAATAAAATTGATGCAAGCGAATGATATATATTTAAAAGTTTGTTTATGTCAAATGGCTTATAATTCATATTTTTTAATAAAACAATTTGAAAATATGGTAAAACTTTTCCTAAATCATGTAATAATATTGCTAGCCTTATATCGTCTTTTATTTCTTCTAGGTTTTTTCCTATGTCATTCGGTAGACTTTCACATAATTTATCGAAACTTATTAAACAATCTTTTACATGCTGATATAAAGTTTTATTTGGTTTAGCTAAAATATTACTCATTTTAAATCACCTAAAAATATTGGAGTATTTAACTCTGCATCAAACAAACATTTTGTATTTATAATTAACCCTTTATTAAGTTTTGTATGTATTATTTTATAGATTCTTCTTCCAGTATGATTGTAATGTTTTTCATAATTTTCTATATGAGAAAACGTCGGAATCCTATACAAAACTCCATCAAAATTTTTCCAATTAATCTCATATTCATTTTTAATTGTATAGATATTTTCAGGTATCCAACAAAAATAAGGATATCTACCATCTTGCCTTTTATATTCAATCAAATTATCATCAAGTATTGATATATCTTTAAATACAATCCAATCTTCTGCTCTTCCAAGATGAAGTGGTTGTAATCTACAAATAGGATTTTCAAGATGTTGTTTTAATTTCTCAAGTTTATTTTTATCTTTATTATAAATATGAACCATAATTTCTACCTCCTCTAAGATATCAATGTTAATTGGAATTTGACCGCCAGGATGGCAAACATTTCCGTTTTTTTCACGTATACTTATGTCGTCAAACGAACCAATATGATTTTCTTTATTTAGATTCCTGAACCATATCATTTCAGTAATTTTACTATTAAATTTACCAATAATTGAGAACTTTAATTCTTTTATGACATTTTCGTAAAATTCATTTTTTTGGTCCTTAATTCCACAAACATTACAAAGAAAACCAATAACTGTGGAATAAGGCGGAATAGGATAAGTATGCCGCCTTTGAATAGTAAAAGGAATTCTGTAATGTGCCTGCGGTTGATAAATAATTAATCGTAAAATTGCCATATTGTATTACCTGTTTGCTTTTGAATTTTGTTCACATTTATTAACACCACAACTAGTTAAAAAATCCTCCCAACTATCATATAATTTATCTTTTATCTTTTCTTTATCAATTTTTAATCTTTCACAATCTTTAATATAAACTTTATTTTCTACTAACCAAGTATTTTGCAAACAATCAGAAACGCCAATTACTTTTAATTTTTCATTATCAATTTTTAAATCAATATACGAATGGAAAATTGGAGAAGGAACTTTTACAGGCGCAGCAATCATAAAAAGCGGAATAATAGTATTATCCTCTCCACTTGAATGAGCTACTAATCCATCATGAATTGCTTGAAGTATTTGATAAATACGTCGTTTTTTCACTTCTGATTCTAAAATAAACTTTATTTCAAAAATATTATTTGATTTTTCTTCCTCTGTTATTTTTCCAAGTCCATTTATCTTATAGATATTCATATTTGCTTCCACATGATGTTCAACATTTTTAATTTCTTTTACTATTCCAGTTTCTATAGTGAGTATTTTTTTATCTTTATCATATTGAGGTTTTCTAGTTACATAAAATTTATAAAAACCATCTTCTTCTAAAAAATCTTCAATTTTTATTACTTTATTCTTTCCCTTGCCTTTCTTAGGATTCTCTTTTTCCTCATCGTTATTCTTATCTGAATAACCCTTAATTTCTAAAAATTCTTTTTCTGCTTTTTTCTTTTTTTCACAAATCTCAGACAAATCTGTACTAATCTGTATTTCATTATTTGAGATATAAATTTCTTTATTTTTAAATATATATTTTTTATATCCTTCTTTATCATTTGAATCTTCATCTTCATCTTCTTCTACTTGGTGTATTTGTAGTTTTGTTGGTTCTTTAAGTTCGATAACTATTGTTTTTTTATCACTGTTATATTTTATTTTATTATTAACTATAAGACTATCCTCCCCCAATATTTTAGAATCAATAGTAAAACTCAACTTATAAAAAGTAGTATTTTCTTCTCTTTGAAAAGGATTAGGAGTAATATTTAACCCTTCTTTATTAGCTCTATGGATCAAATCATGATTTGCATAAAAAGATATATCCTCATTATAAGAAAAAAGTGATACTGCTTTAGTTATACCAACTGATGCTTTTCTAGTTATTGAATTTTCGCCACCAATTGTATACATATACCCAAATGCATCTAATTCAGCACTTGTTAATATATCATCTTTTGCTAAATCAAATTGTGCAACATCTCCTTTGGCTGTTATAGCAGCACATTTCCAATCATTTGGATATAATCTAATTAATGTATTAAACAAATAATGTCTAATAGCTGGTCTGCTAATAAATGATCTTATTTTATCTCCAATTGTCATTTTTTTAATTGACTGTATGTTTCCTCCTATTTTTTCATCTCTGTTTAATGCTGCCCCTTCAAAAATAATAGTTACTGTAATGTCTTTAAATTCATGCTCGTTTACCATTGTTCATTCCTCCTTTTTTTGTTCTTGTGATTTTGAGTTTAATACTGAACATAAAAATGTATACAAAAAACATTTAAATGTTTCTATATCATAATGTGGTTTAAAAGCTTCCATTAAAACATCAGGAATATTTTGTTTATTAGTAATAAATATTCTTGTTACGCTATACATTACCTCGCTTCTTTTCCCAGCTCTTATTTGCTCTAACAACTTATAACTCATTTTATTAAAATCTTCTCCCAAATTTTCTTGCATAGCCCAACCTAAAATTTTAATATCTTCCATTAGATTTGATTCGTCATTCTGCTTATCTCTGTTTAAAAGACTTAATAACTTTTCATCTTTCGTTTTTTGATAAGCTATCTCAAGTA
>JACVJA010000203.1 GCA_015661035.1 Candidatus Calidifonticultor daggyaiensis
TTAATTATTTGTTTTCGGACTTAAATAAATTTAACACATTACGCCTCTCCGCATCCGAGTGTTTAATTTATCTTGGCCTATCTGGTTTTGGTTGGCTTAATTCTTGTGAGAGATTCTAATTTTTAACATTTGAACCATCGGAGGCTTGACTCCTTGAATCCTTAAAACTTCGATGGAGTTTTAATAATTTTTTCACTTCATAAATGGGAAGATTATGGGCTTTAGTAAATCGATAATCGTAAAAAATCTGGTTAGTCCTGATTTTTTTATAAAAGGCGTAATTTGGTTTTTAAAAGAATGGACATTTAAAAAAAATTACTATTTTATAATTGCAAGAAAATTAGATAATTTAATTTTTGAGAGTAAATATAAATTAAATTTAGATATGAAAAAAGCAAACGAAGATGATTTAAAAAAATTAGTGAAAAATATCAGCGCATTAGGGTTTAAAGAGAAAAGAGAATTAATCTTGAGAATATTTTTTTATGATAAAGGATTTAAGAATTGTTTTGTTTTCAGAGATAAAAAAGGAGAAATAATTCATATTCAGTGGCTGATATTTCCAGAAGAAAATAATATAATAATAAAAAAATATAAAAATAGATTTCAGCCTTTAAGTAAAAATCAGGTAATGTTAGAAAATGCATATACTTTGCCAAGCCATAGAGGTTTGGGAATTTTAAGATTAGCTACTTTTGAATTAATGAACCTGGCTAAAGAAGCAAATTATAAAAATGCAATAGGCTATATAAGAATTGACAATATTAAGTCCTTAAATGAATTTTTAAATATGGGGTTTAAAATAATAGGAATAATCCCTGAGTATAAATTTTTCGGAAGGATTAAAAGAATTTTTAATAAAAAGTAGATGAACTTCTGGACTTTTGCCCATACAATTTAGTGGGATAGTTATTTATTTTGTGAAACTAAAACGAAGAGATTTTGTAAAAGCGATAGTGGCAGTGGGTTGCTTCCTTGTCAGCAATAGCGTGTCTGCAAAAAAAACATCAGCCCATAACTTGAAACCCCAAACTCGAAACTCAGAGGCTGAAGCGGTTATCTACCGCTCTTTTAATGGATCTCCTGTTCAAAATCTTGAAAAGGTGATTGAATTAATGGGCGGAATTGATAGACTTATTGGATTAGATGATATCGTTTTGATAAAACCCAATGTTCAGTGGTGGAATCAGGGAGCTCCCAATTTAGCCGCCATAATGGCATTTGTTGACCTTATTATGGAAAGGCCAGGAGGGTTTAGAGGCGAAGTCGTTTTATTTGAGAATTGTCATCGAGGTTCCAAACCGTGGGAGCATGGAGGCTGGCAGAATAAGTTTGAACGCAATGCAGACTTAAAGGATATAAATAATTTTAATGAACTTTGTAAGAATTTAAAATCGAGGTATGAATCAAAATTTTCGGTGATTCACCTCATTGATGTGGCTGTCGGCGGAAGGCGAGTTTATCACCCCTCCGAAGGAGAAGGATATGTTTATTGTGATGGGTCTAATGGAGTTCCATTAATAAAATGCGATAACGAGGTAAAAGGGAGGGATTATAGGGAAACCATCATGACCTATCCTATTTTTAAAACTTCTAAAGGGACAATCATAGATTTTAAAAACGGAGTATGGGAAAAAGGTGCTTATACCGGGCAGCCAATTAAATTTATTAATTTTTCTGCCCTGAATCACCATAGTATTTATTGCGGGATGACCTCAGCCATAAAAAACTATATGGGAATTTCTGATCTAAGTGGGGGGCCTGATCCCATAGATAATGGTCGACTCACAGGAAATTTTTATAATTTCCATTCTTTTCCGTTTAATAAATGGTCTTCCGGGCCACAACAAGGGATGCTGGGAAAGGCTATCGGGACCTTTATGAGTACCATTCGTAAAGGTGATCTCAATATAACCACAGCCGAATGGGTGGGTTTATCATCGCGGGTGGAAGCGCCTGTGGCACATACAAGGGCTATCCTTGCCTCAACGGATCCTGTGGCCCTTGACTATCATGCTGCCAAATATATTCTTTATCCAAATTCAAAGATTTCTTATCATAATCCCGATGATCCCAAAAGGCCTCTTTGTCATATCTTAAAAAGATGTGCAGAGTATGGAGCGGGATCCTTGGATGAGAGAAAAATAGAGGTAAAATCATTTAATTTTAGCTCCCCTTTGTTTCCCAAAGATGGAAAATCCGCAATTGCCGGGGAATTATATTGGGGAAAGGATGTAAAGGCTATTCTAAAATATATGTTCATGAGATGGATTAGATAAATGAAAATCTGTGCTAATTGTGTGTTGCCGGAGACTTTTCCTGGAATAAGATTTAATGAGAAAGGGATATGTAATTTTTGCCTAAATTATCAAGCCAAAAAAGAAAGAATCCATCTCCAAAAAGAGGCATATCGTTATAAATTCCTTAGCCTATTAGATCAATTCAGGGGCCCAGATAAACCAGATAGACTATTTTCTTATGATGTTCTCATGGCTTATAGCGGAGGGAAGGATAGCTCTTATACCCTCAAAATATTAAAACAGAACTATGGGATGAAAGTTTTGGCCCTAACTTTTGATAATGGATTCTTATCCTCGTATGCTCTAAATAATATTAAAAGAGTATGTGAATCTTTGGGGATTGATCACCTTTTAGTTTCTCCAAGTCGGAAGCTTCTTAACCAAGCCTTCCGGGAGTCGGCAATCGGTGAGATATATTGTCAAAAAGCCTTAGAAAGGGCAAGCTCGATCTGCAATACATGTATGAATTTAGTGAAATCATATATGCTTAAAACCGCAATTGAAATGAGTATCCCTTTGATGGCTTATGGCTGGTCGCCGGGGCAGGCACCGATTACCTCAGCCTTGATGAGGTGGAACGCTGGAATGATCAAGCAGACCCAGCAATCCATTGCGAGTATACTAAAGAAGATTATGGGCGATGCTCTCGATAGTTTTTTATTATCGGATAGGCATTTTAAATTACTTAATTTAAAGAATAGTATCTTTCTTTACAATCTTCATCCTCTTGCGTTCATAGATTATAATGAGGAAGAAGTTTTAGAGAAAGTGAAAGAGTTAGGATGGGAGGAGCCTTTGGATACAGACTCAAATTCAACAAATTGCCTTCTTAATTCTCTGGGGGTCAAGATACATCAGAGACGATTGGGTTTTCATCCTTATGCCCTTGAAATTGCCGGACTGGTGAGAGCCGGATACATGACCAGGGAAGAAGGTCTGGCTAAGCTCCTAAAAGAGCCTGATGATAAAATTGTCGAAGAGGTAAAGAGAGAGCTTTCAATAACCTCATTTTGAAAAATTGGGGTAAAAAAAATGGATGTGAAACAAATTATACGTGAATTCATAGTGGAAAATTTTCTCTTCGGTGACGATGGACAGTTGAAAGAGGACACCTCTTTTCTCGAGAGTGGAATGATTGATTCTACTGGTATTTTGGAACTCGTCTCTTTTCTTGAGGAGAGATTCGGAATAAAGATTGAAGATGAAGAGCTTGTCCCGGAGCACCTCGATTCCCTTTTCAATGTAGCCAATTACGTAAAGAAAAAATTAGGCAAGAAAGTCGATGTTTTCCAGGGAAATATTGAGACTTAATCCGGAGCTGGAAGCACAACGAATAGGCCGATTTATCCGGGAGATGACCCTGGCCAAATTTAAAAGGAGAGGGGTGGTCATCGGCTTGAGTGGTGGGATTGATTCGGCAGTAGTGGCCGAGCTTTGTGTCCGTGGATTGGGGAGAGAGCATGTGTTGGGATTGCTTTTACCAGAGAAAGAGTCGAATCCTTTGAGTCTGGAGTATGGAAAGAAACAGGCCGAAAAGATGGGAATCGGCTTTATCGAGATAGATATTACCCCCTTTTTAGAAAGCCTCCATGTATATGAAGAAAGAAATAAGGTTATTAAAGAAATATTTCCTGAATTTGAAGATACTTTTAGATTTCAAGTTACTTTGCCCCAGGATCTTTTGAGAAAAGATCGATTAAATTACCATATTCTCACCATAGAAGATAGCGAAGGAAATAGAAAGAGTAAGAGGCTTTCTGGTAAGGAATGGCTTAGGATTTCAGCTTGCCAGAATATAAAGCAAAGAATCAGGATGATCATGCTGTATCACTATGGGGAAAAGAATAATTATTTAGTAGCGGG
>JACVJA010000204.1 GCA_015661035.1 Candidatus Calidifonticultor daggyaiensis
ACTTTTATGCACTATTGGAATCCTGCCTATCCCATTTTCAACCATCAATCTTTGGATTTCATTTATTGTTGTATTAGGACTTGCTGTAATTAAACCTTTTGATTTAAACCCTTTAACTGGAGCATGAGAGAGTCCATGTTTTATTGCCTTATCTAAATCTTTCCTTGTAATAATACCAACAAGGTTTTTTTTCCCATCAACAATTGGTAAACCAGAGTGACCATACTTTTGAAAAATATTATATACATCTATAATTGTCTGATCTTCATTTACAACTCTGATTGGAAAAGACATTATATCTTTTGCAGTTATTGGTCTTTTTATGTTTTTATACAAAGATGATACAATCTTATTTTCAATCTCTTCAAAAGAAATGTCCTTTAAAACTGCAGAACCAGCTTGTGAATGTCCCCCGCCACCAACAACTTTTAAAATTCTTGAAACATCAACTGAACTATTTTCACTTCTTGCAGCAACATAAACTTTATCCTTCATTTTTACCCAACAGAAAACAACATCAACATCTTCAATTTGTGAAAGTTTTCGTGCAAGAACAGAAATACCTTCAACAAAATTATCAGTAAATGCATAAGAAATTATTACTTCCTTTTCATTAATATTTAACTTTTTAGAATTTTGTATTAATTTTTCTAAAAGCAAATGCTGCTCTTCAGAGAGAGATAGATTTAAGAATTCATTAACTATAAAAAGATTTGCTCCTTTAGCCTTTAGAAAGCTTGCTATACTAAAATCTTTATCAGTAGTATTTGGAAATGTAAATGAGCCAGTATCTTCAAATATACCCAACAAAAATAAAGTTGCCTCTATAGGATTTATTAGAATTTTTTTCTTTTTTAAAACTTCAACAATTATTGTAGTTGTTGCACCATAGTTTTTTATAAAAAAAATTCCATTTTTTATGTCTTCTTTGGATTTCTTATGATGGTCAAATACTATAATTTCAATATTCTTGGTTGCGTCTTTTATAATCTCTTCAATTGGGCCCAGCCTTGAAGAAATATTAGTATCAACTACTACTACTTGGCAAATATTATAAGGGTTTATTTCTTTTAAATCTTTTAAATCAGGTAAATTATCTTGATACAACGAAATAAATTTTCTGACATTCTGATTGATTGAATTTGGTAAAATAATTTCTGCGTCAGGATATAATTTTTTTGCAGCTACCATTCCTGCAAAAGAGTCAAAATCAGAGCTTGCATGAGTGCATATTATTTTCATAAAAATTCTCAGTCAACATATTTTTCATAACATACTATTTCAGAAACTGACTTTCTTCCTCTTTTAGGAGTATCAGAATGCGGCCCTGGATAACCTAGTGGAGTTAATGCAACAACCCTTACATTTTCGGGTATACCCAAAATATCTTTTACTAATTTTTCTTTAAAAGCTCCAATCCAGCATGTGCCTAAACCCAGCTCTGTAGCAGCAAGTATTAAGTGCTCTAGAGCAATTGCTATATCAATGGGGTAGCTACTCATATAACCACCCATTACTCCATAAGCTTCGTCTTCTTTTGCACATGCAGCAATTATTATTGGAGCTTCTTCTAAAAAAGACTGATTATTGCAAGCAATGGCCAAATCTTTTCTTTTATTTTTATCTTTCACTATTATTAACTTCCATGGCTGTAAATTTTTAGCAGATGGCGCTTTCCTAAAAGCATCAATTATATAATCTAGTTTTTCAGGTTCAACCTCTTTTGAACTATATGATCTTATGCTTCTCCTGTTATTTATTATTTCCATAAGATTGTTGAATTTTCTCATTTTAACTCCTATAAAAAAATAATTGCTAAAAAATCAAGAATATTATAAATTAAATATGAGTAATTAGTAAATTATTAAGATAAATAATTATTAAATAATTAAATATTACTAATATTAAATATTTAACTTTATTAATTAGTCAGCTAACCCCACCAGTAGTTGAACTAACAAATTCTTTATATTTTTTAATTAAAAAAGATGTTATATTTCCTGGAATTTTATTTGTTTTTATTAGATATTTATCAATACTTTTTACAGGCATTATTTCAATAAGAGAGTTTGTAATAAAAACTTCATCAGCTTCAATTAAATTATAATAATGAATTTTTCTTTGGTAAACATTAATTTTATTTCTTTTACACAAATCTATCACAATTTCTCTTGTAATTCCAGGCAATATATTTAAAGTCAATTGCGGTGTAAATACTGCACCATTTTTAACATAAAAAATATTTGAAGTACAACATTCAAGAACTACTTTATCTTTAGTTAAAAATAAAGCTTCATTAGCAGATAATGAATATGCTTCATTTTTTGCATAAATATTTTCAAAATAATTTAATGTTTTATGTCTATATAAATTATTATTGTATGGTACTCTTTTTATTGAAGATTGTATTATTTTAAAACCTTCAAAATATAATTGTTCGATATAAGGGTAGAAATTCTTAACAATAATTACTAAATTTGGTTTGGAAACGAAATCAAATTTAAATTTTTCCTTATAACCATTCCTAAATACAATAATTTTAATATAAGCATCTTCCTTTTGTAGGTTATTTTTAAAAATAAGCTTTTCAGTTTCTAATTTAATAAATTCTTTAGTTAAATTACTGGTATTGTATTTTAACTCAATTAAAGATGATAATAGCCTATTTAAATGCAAATCAAAAGCAAAAATATTTCCTTTATAACTCCTTAGTGTCTCAAAAAGACCATCGCCGTATAAAAACCCAACATTATTTATATCTAAAATTGCAGTATAATCTTTATAATATCTGCCATTAAAGTAAATAAAATAATTTTTTCCCATCAAAATATTTAAAAATATTAAATAACTATTATCTCATAAGACTCAATTATAATTTATAATTTATAATTTATAATTTATATAAATAATAAGCTAATTTCCTAAAATATACTCAGAAATTAAATCACCGACCTCTGAAGTACTATAGCCCATTTTTCCAGCGCTTAAACTTTTTAATTTTGTGCATGCAAAAGCAACTCCTTGTTGTAGTTTTAATGCTGGACCAGTTTCTCCAATGTATTCAAGCATCATTCTAGCAGCTTCTATTGCTGCAAGAGGATTTATTACATTAAGTCCGGTATACTTTGGAGCAGAACCTCCTATTGGTTCAAACATTGAAGTTCCAATAGGGTTAATATTGCCTCCAGCAGCAATACCCATACCACCTTGTATCATTGCACCTAAATCAGTAATGATGTCACCAAACATGTTAGATGTCACAATAACATCATACCATTCTGGATTTTTTACCATCCACATACAGCATGCATCTACATGATTATAATCTGTTTGAACTTGTGGATATTTATCTTTCGTTTCCATAAAAGCTCTATACCATAAATCACCTACAAAAGTTAAAACATTTGTCTTATGGACAAGTGTTAATTTTCCAGGCTTTCCATTAGCTTTTCTTTGCATTGCTAAATTAAAAGCAAAATCCAAGCACCTATCAACCATCTGCCTATCATAGACCATAACTTGAGTAGCTACCTCGTATTTTGTATTTTTTCTTGTTACACCACCATGACCTGAATATAAACAGCCTGTGTTTTCCCTAACAACAATAAAATCAATATCCTCAGGTTTTTTATCCTTCAATGGTGTTTCTACATTTGGATAAAGTTTTACAGGTCTTAAATTAATATATTGATCTAAAGAAAATCTGATTTTTAATAATATTCCCACTTCTAAAATCCCAGGTGTTACATCAGGATGGCCAATAGCACCAAGATATATAGCTTTATATTTTTTAAGCTCTTCAATATCTTCATCTGTAATTGTTTTTCCAGTTTTTAAAAATCTCTCTCCACCAAAGTCATATTCATTAAATTCAAATTTAATATTATACTTTTTACCAATTGCATTTAACACTTTTATACCTTCTCTAACTACTTCTGGCCCAGTACCATCACCTGGTAGCACTGCAATTGAATATTTTTTTTGTTCAAGATTTTTTTCAAAATTTTTTGCTGATTCCTTTGCTAAATCTTTTGCTGCCATAAAACCCCTTTAACTTTAAAATAATAATAAAAACAGCTAATAATTGCTCTTAATAAATTGCTTCTTAAATAATGTAAATATGTAAATAAATTAGTTAATAAGATGAAAATCAATA
>JACVJA010000205.1 GCA_015661035.1 Candidatus Calidifonticultor daggyaiensis
CTTACATCTAGAAAGTCTCTATAAACATTTAAATTTCCAACATTTACCACAGGAGGTACTGACCCTTTTTCAATTAATGCAATTTGTTTTGCAAAATCAGAAACAACAAATCTTTCTGACTGACCCTGACCAATGTGATTAAAAGATCTTGAGATAAAAACCTGTAATCCTTTTGCTCTAAAGTAGGTATATGAAAAAAAATCAAGTGCTGCTTTACTTACAGCATAAGGATTTGTTGGAAAAATTTTACAATCCTCATTAATTGGTATAATTTGATTAGAATTTGAATACTCGTAGGAATACTCTTCAGCAGTACAAGCAGCTAAAATTTTACAATTAGGACAATTCTTTAAAACTGCTTCAAACAAATTGATACTTCCAAAAACATTTATCTCAAATGTTTGGATTGGATTATCCCAAGAATATTTTACTGAGCTTTGAGCAGCTAAGTGGAAAATTATATCTGGTTTAAAATCTTTAATTAATTTATCCAAAATTTTTCCATCAAGAATATCTAATTGTAAAAAATCAAACTTTGAACCAACCAGAGTATCTTCAATAAAATTGCTTTTATTTAAGTCGTTATTAGAATTTTTAAAATTTAAAACATCCAAGCCAAGTATTTTTGATTTTTTAGTTTTAATTATATAATCAATTAAATGTTTTCCAACAAAACCTAATACTCCTGTAATTAATATTTTTTGCATTTTTTTAGCTAATCTATTAAATTGTTCTATTGTTAAAAAATTCTTTAAAATTCTTCAAAACTCTTTAAAACTTATAATTTTGAACAAAAAATAATAACAACTTACGGCAAATATTTTTTAAGCTCTTAAAGTTTTATTACTAGCTTTAACTGCTTTAATATAACTAATTTTATAAATAAAAATATAAACTTTTTATCATTATTTGAAAAGATTTTTAATTAAAGTTAAAAGAATTCTTAAACTAAGTACAATAATTATTAAAGGAAATAGTATAACTTTCCAAGAATTTTTATAATTTTTTAAGAAAAAATAAGCTGCACTCTTTTGCATAATAATACTTGAAGTTATTTTACTTTTTTTATCAATAATTGTACTTTTCCCAATATGATGCAATACTTCACTATACGGTAAATAATAAACCTTCCAGTTTTTTCTCCACATCTGAAAACATAAATCGGTATCTTCTACATACATAAAGTATTTTTCATCCATTAAACCTGTATCCTTTAAAGCTTGCCTTCTAATAAACATACAAGAGCCAGACACCCAGTCAACTAGAAAAGGTTCATTTTTTGGCTTTTCTACTAACATATACCTTTTTGAAAAGGGGTTATTTGGATAAAAGCTCCCTATCAAGGAGTGCATAGATGCATCTAAAAATGAGGGAAATTTTCTGCATGAAAATTGAATAGAACCGTCACTATTTAGTATTTTTGGTCCAACAATACCAACATCAGGATTTTTATCCATAAAACAGATTAAATTAATTATTGAATCTTTAAATATTTCACAATCACTATTGAGTAGTAATAAATATTCTGAAGAAGTGCTTTTAATACCTAAATTATTAGCAGTAGCAAAGCCTAAATTTCTGCTATTTTCAATTACTTTTACATCTGGAAAATTCTTTTTCACCATCAATATTGAATCATCGCTTGAGGCATTATCTACAACTATAATTTCCCATTCCCAGCCAAAATTTTTTAGTTCTGCAGGCAAATTTTTATAAATTGATTGAAGGCATTTTTTTAAATAATCTCTAGTATTATAATTTACAATAATTATAGATAATTTGTTTCTTATATCCTCTTTAATTGACATTCTAATCAGCTTAAAAAAAACTAATTTTTAATTTTAATTTTAAATGATTAATCTTTTTTTGTTAAAGATAAAATCATTTTTTTTGCCAAAAAAAATTCGGAAGCTTTTTATTAATTAAAAAAATAATAAAAAACTTCCGAACCCCCCGTAAAATTAAATATCTAAAACAACTCTTAATTAAAACAGAACAATAATTTTTAATATTACTACTCTTCCTATTTTTACAACTCTTTTTTATAATAAATAATTAAATAATATTCAAAAGAACAATATAAAAGTTACCAATAAGTAAAACTTTTATAATAAATCTTTAAAATATTATTTCTTTTGCTCTTCCTCTTGTTGTTTTTTTTCTTTTTCAGCTGCTTCAAGCATCTTCTTTGCTATTCTTAGTTCAGTTTTTCTTCTAATTTCCTCAGTATAAACCCTTAATTCTCCAACCAATTTATTATACCTAGTAATATAAATAGTATCACCAAGGTTTTTTGTTAAATATTCTGTTAAATTTACTCTTAAATCATTTGTATCAATTTTTTTAATTTCATCTTCCATTTATATTCACCTCTTTAAAATTCTTTTTATTTACTACTAATTTATTGCCAATAACACTAAATTATAATTTTTAGTTTTATACGGTATAATTTTTAAAACATAATTATTTACAAAGCATAATTATTTATTACTATTATTTATTATTTAACTTATCTATTTAAATTATACTTTTAATAATTTCAATTAACTTTTAATAATAAAATTTTATCATATAAGAGTATACAAAATAATTATAAAAATATTAAATTTAAATGTCAAATTATTTCAATATAAATTAATTATAGTTTTTTAATATTTTTTTTATTTAAAAAATATCTTTTAATTGAATTGTTAACTATTTTATTAAGAGTTATATTTTATTAAGAGTTTTATTAATCCATAAATATAGCCAAACAATTTTGCAGTATCAATTAAAACCAGCATGAAAGGGATAGCAAAAGCCAGTTTTAATGTTGTAAAAATTTTTTTTATAATATAGCCATTTTTTATAGCATTTTTTATAAAATTATAGCTATTTTTTTTACTAATAAAATCATTATTTATAAATATATTATTAATACTATCATCTTTTTTATAAATGTATGGGCATAAAATTCTATCATTTAAATAATGTCTTATCCTTAAGTATGGCTTAATACAATAAAAAGTAAATAAAAACAGTATTAAAATAAAAAAATATACATTATAAAAAGTTGTTAAAAAAATTAATAAACCTAATATTCCAAAACTAAAAATCCTAATTAAGTGCCTATAAAAATACATTTTTCCAATTGCATCACCTTTTGCATACCTAAAAAATTGCTTAAATATTAAATATACTGAGTTTCTTAAATTCCAATAGACAACTGCATCAGGATTGTAAATTATTTTATAGCCATTTTTTATTAAATTAAAATTGAACTTCATATCCTCACCATAATCCATATACTCTGGATACATACCAGCATTTTCCCATGCTTCTTTTTTAAATAAAATATTTCTTGAAGATGGCATAAACTTATTATATTTTATTTCATTTTTTAGCGGTATTACACAAACTGCAAGACAAAGTTTTAAAAAGGTATCAGCAAGACCAGCACTATATCCCCCTATAACTAAATTTTTGTCTTTAAGCAGATCTTTTAAGTTTTTAAGCCAACTTTTATCTAATATACATCCGCCGTCACTTACACAAATATCTTTACAGCTGCTAAGCTTGATAGCAATGTTTCTACCTTTGGAAATTGATGCTCCATTAACCTTAACTACTAATACTTTAATTTTTTCATATAATATTCCACTTAAAATTATCTTTATATTAGTTATTTTAATTTTAAAAAATTTAGAAATTATATATTTTAATTCTGCATTCTCTGATTTCATGTCTTTTTCAACACCGGCTTGCTCAAAAAAATCCAAGATTCTTTGTATAGTCCGATCAAAAGAACCCCCATCAACAATAATAATTTGTGATGGTAAAACTTCTTGCTCGATTAAACTTTTTAAGAGAAGACTAACAGTATTCTGTTCATTATAAACAGTAGCTATAAAAGCAGTATCTAGAAAAATTGACCTTTTTTCTAAATTATTAATTATTTCTAAATTGATTTTTGAATTATTATTTTTAGCCATTAATCATTTAAATTTTATTAAATTATTTTTTAATAAAATCGATAAATCAAATTTCTTTTACTCTTTAATAATTATTAAATAATTATTAAAAATAATTATTTGCCTTTTAAATTAAAATACATTTTTAAAGTTTTTATATAATTTAAAGATCTTTTCTTAAAATTATTATAGATCG
>JACVJA010000206.1 GCA_015661035.1 Candidatus Calidifonticultor daggyaiensis
ATGGAAATATTCCAGAGATGATTTTAGAAGAACTTTTATTTTAGAGTTTAAAAATTTTTTTGGTTTAGATACTAAAGAGGAGAAAGAATTATTCTACAAAGATAAGCATGAAGAAATTAAATTTAAACCTATAATTGATAAATATGCTGTTGGCTTATTTATAATATCACTAGTTCTTACATTATTATCCACTAAGTTTTTATTTACAAAAAATTGGTTAAATAGTATAGTAGGTTCATTAAGTTTCTCAACCTTGCTCACATTAATATTATCTTTTTTCAGAAATTCTTTTATTTATCAAAAGGTAGTTATAACAACATCTAAATTATTTGCGCCAGAGGATTTTGAGGAAAAATTTAGAAATAGTGTTAATGACTTGGTAAATAAAAAAGGATTTAATAAAATTATTATATCAATAGATAATATTGATAGGTGCGATAAAGGACAGGTTCTTGAAATTTTACAGACAATCAAAACATTCCTGGAAATTGAAAAAGTTATTTTTCTTATTCCTATAGACGATAATGGATTAAGAAAATTCATTAATTTGCCTCAAACTGATGCAGATGAATTTTTACGAAAGATATTTAATGCAAGTATTAAGATTAAAAATTTTTCTGAAGCGGAACTTTATGATTATGGTATTCAGCTAATCGAAAAGTATAATTTAGAATTACCAAAAAAAGAAACAGTTGTTTCTTTAATCTGTCAGGAATTTACTAAGAATCCGAGAAAAATCATTCAATTTTTAAATATTCTGCAAACTGAATTTTATCTTGCCAAAATACTGGAAGAAAATAAATCAATACCGGAGGGTGCAATAACTTCAAATATAGAAGCATTAGTGAAGATTTTAATTTTAAGAGATCATTATTACGATATTTTTGAAAAAATCCTTGATAATAAAAATTTAATTAAAGAAATAAACCTTGCCATTAGAGAAAATAAATTCAAAAAAGAACAAACTGAGAATTGGATATGTGGGGAATTAGAAGTTAAACTAACTGAAAATGAATACAGATTTTTGATGCGAACCTCTAATATTGATATGGAACCTGATAAGTTAGAATTGTTTTTAATTAATAAAGATTCGTTTAAAGATGTTCCAGATGATTTATATTCCTATATAATAAGTCAGGATTGGAGTAAAATTAAAGAACTGATTAAAAAACAAAATATCGAGCTCAGCAGAATATTACATTTTATTGATTATGTAGTTAATAAGGAGGTAATTAAAAGAAAACTATATAGTACCACCGGGTTTAACATTCTCTCTACACTTTTTAAATTGATTAGTGAAGAAAAAGATAATGTAGAACCCCTACCCCAAAACATTAAATCACTATTTAATATTAAAGAGTTATGGAAAGAATTGCAAAAATACCCATCAAAAGAAATGTTCGAAACCGCAAAGTATTTTTATAGTAAAGATGAAAAATCAATTTTGGAATACATTGCTTCTTTTATCAATCAAATTTCAATTGAATCAATTAAGAAAGATAATTCCATTGTTTTAATTGATGAATATATTTTATCATTTAAGAGCAATCCTGAAGTTCTTCAGAAAATCAGCACAAAATTCTCGGAACTATTAAGTAAAGATTTTACGTTAAAAGATCAATTCAAAGATGTATTAGAGTCTGAAGCCATAAAATATTTACTAACGGGGGATTTTGTCAATGGAATAATCCCTTCTTTAAATCAAGATTTTAATTTAAATCAAACCAAAGAAAAGATAGAAGTTATCAATAATTTACATGAACATAAGATTTTGTCAGAAAATGTAGTGAATGAATTTGTTAATAAGTGTGTTCTACTTTGGGGTATTTTACGAAATTATAATAATTGGGATCTTTTTAATTTCTGGTTGGAGACAATAAATAATTATATTTTAAATATTACTAATGAAGAAACTAAAAAAATTATTTATGATAATGTTACAAATAACTATTCTTTCATTTTAAAACAATATAAAAATAATAACTTTAATCCATCTTTCATACAAACCTATAAACAGTTTATAACCCTGATAGGTAGATTGCTATCAATATGCACTGATAACAATCAAAAAACAGGTCTTTCCAATTACTTAGTTGAATTCTTTGTTAATAGAAATGATGAGGTGTATGCGTATGTAATTGAGATATTTAAATTTATTGTAAACAACTCAGAAGATTTCCCATTTGCCGATAGTGTGATTCAGGAATTTTCTAATCAGTCAGATAAAAACTTCAAATTTAAAATAGCAGAAATTCTGTCACTTATGTCATCAAAAACAAAAGATGGGAGAGGATTAAAAGATAAACAATTAAACAATATAGTAAATGTTTTTTTTCAAGAAATTTTAGAAAAAAACGATACTAATTTTGAAAAATTCTTGGTTAATTTATATACAAATGACCCAGTAAAAACAATTGTTGAAAACTATATTGAAAATAATATTTCTGTTATAGATGTAGGAAAAATAATTAATTTATTGAGCAAAGTTCCATCTGATATTTATTACAATAAAATAAAAGAATTATTAGCTAGCACTAGTATAAATCAGCAGAAAAATGGAATTGATGTGCTTTATAGTCTATCAAAACAAAATCAGCTTGAAAATTTAAGTGATAATCAGCGTAATAATATTATCAATTTAATTAATGACTTTAAATTAGAAAACTTTGACGATGACTATAAAAAGAAAATTAATGAAATTATAAAAATGTAATTTAATTTTAGTAAAAAGTGCTGGTGTACCGGCTCTACGAACTTACGGAGGATGAGATAAAGATAATTGAGAATAAGAAATAGGAGGAAGTAATATGAAACCCGACTTATCAAAACAAAACATTCTGTACTTGTCCGATGAACAGATTGATATAGAATCTGCTGATTTCAAAAAGCAAGGTAATATTGACTATTTAAAGATTAGAAAAAAAATAGAACCCTGGCTTACTGCTCTTTTCCAGAGTGAGCATTTGTCCCTTTTAGCAGGAACCGGTCTTTCAATTGGCTTAACCGGAAGTAAAAATTTGATGAATCGACTAAGTTTTAGTAATGAATCTTGCAAAAAGATCATTGAGAAAGCAGCAGATGATGAAGCAAAAAAATTAGGAAGGGGCACGGCTAATTTTGAGGATGATTTGCGGGTTGCATTAAAAATTTTAGATTTTTACAAATTAACTAAGAAAAAAAGAGCCGAAAATTTAGAAGAGAAGATAAATGCTCAATTACAGAATTTTTTAAAGAAGATTTTAGAAAATGAACGGAAATTTTCTAATTTAAAATCACAGGATAACAATAAGGAAAATAATGCAAACAACGATTATTTAAACAAGCTTCAAATACTCAAAAACTTTCTTTTAAGTTTTGGCAGCAGAACCGCTACCAGAGAACGGTTAAATATTTTTACTACCAATTACGATAGATTCATTGAATATGGATTAGATGAAGCCGGTTTGCTTACCATCGATCGTTTTATCGGCAAATTACAACCTGTCATGCGGTTCCAGCGGATAGATTTAGATTACCATTACAATCCGCCCGGTATCAGAGGTGAACCGCGATATGTTGAGGGGGTTGTTAAACTAACAAAATTACACGGATCACTTGATTGGAAATTCGACAATGATAAAATTATCAAAATACCGTTACCTTTTGGTGCAACCAAAAAGGATTTTAATAGATATAATTCTGATATTTTAAATAGCATTGTAATTTTCCCCAATTCGTCAAAAGCTTACGAAACTTCATTCTTTCCTTATTCGGAACTTTTTAGAGACTTTTCTTCGGCGGTGTGCAGACCCAATTCTGTGCTTGTAACCTATGGCTATGGCTTTGGCGATTCCCATATCAACAGAATTATCCTCGATATGCTAACCATACCCTCAACACATCTGGTAATTATATCATACGATACCGCATCCGGAAGAATTAACAAATTTATTAATCAATGTAATACTGCACAATTGACTTTATTAATAGGTTCAGAATTAGGAGATCTTGAAAAGTTAGTTACTTATTATTTACCTAAACCAGCAATTGATAGAATAAGCGAACGAGAAAGAAGAATTTTAGAAAAACGAACCATTCGAGAGAAAGAGCAGGATAATCAGCAAAATCAAACTTCTAATGAGGAATTTTTA
>JACVJA010000207.1 GCA_015661035.1 Candidatus Calidifonticultor daggyaiensis
TTTTGTTTACTTCATTTCCTCATAAACAAATTTTGTTTTAATAGGAAGTTTGTTAGATGCAAGCCTTACTGCTTCTTTAGCTACTTCCATGCTAACTCCGGAAATTTCAAACATTATTTTCCCAGGTTTTACAACTGCAACCCAGTACTCTGGAGCACCTTTTCCACCACCTTGTCTTGTTTCTGCAGGTTTTTTTGTTACAGGTTTGTGCGGGAAAACATTTATCCACACTTTACCGCCTCTTTTTATGTATCTAGTTAAAGCAATTCTAGCTGCTTCAATTTGCTTACTTGTAATCCAAGCTGGCTCAAGTGCTTGCAGCCCATATTCGCCAAAGGCAAGCTTCTTTCCGCCTTTAGCCATTCCTTTCATACGTCCTCTTTGCTCTTTTCTATGCTTAACCCTTTTAGGCATTAACATTGGTGACATTTTTATCTCCTTCTTCACTATCAAAAATTGTATCACCGAGATAAATCCAAACTTTTACCCCGATTTTACCAAAAGTTGTGTTTGCTTCTGCAAAGCCATAATCAATATCTGCTCTTAAGGTGTGAAGAGGCACTCTACCTTCTCTATACCACTCTGTCCTAGCCATTTCAGCCCCACCAAGCCTGCCTGCACATTGTACTCTAATACCCCTTGCACCTGCTTTCATTGCAAGAGCTACTGCTTTTTTCATAGCTTTTCTAAAACTTACTCTTCCTTCTAATTGTGAAGCAATATCTTCAGCTACTAGTTTTGCAATTATTTCAGGTTTTTTAACCTCAATAATATTTAATTGTATGTTCTTGCTTACCTCTTTTTGAACTATATCCCTAATATCATTTATATTGCCACCTCTTCTTCCAATTACAATTCCAGGTTTAGAGGTATATACATCAACTTTTATGTCATCTGCAGTTCTCTCGATTTCAATTTTTGCAATACCTGCATTAGAAAGTTGGTCATTTAAAATCTCACGGATTTTTATATCTTCATTTAAAAATTTTGCATAGTCTTTTTCTGCAAACCAACGAGACTGCCAATATTTATTTATTCCTAATCTTAATCCTATTGGGCTTACTTTTTGACCCATTAATCTTTTGCCTCCTTTTCGACTGCTTTTTCATCCTTTAAATTATTTACAACTTTGCCAATTTTTTCATTTTTTGTACTAGTTATATCCTTTTTATCATCAATACTATTTACGCTTATACTTTTTTTATCTTTAGAATCTGTTTTAGGCTGCTTTTTAACTGACTCTTTTACTATATCTTCTTCACTTTTCTTTTTAAGTTTTTCTTTTAAACTTTTATCATCTGATACCAGCACTGTAATATGTGAAGTTCTTTTTAAGACTCTATCTGCTCTTCCTCTAGCTCTAGGCTTAAATCTTTTTAAAGTTGGACCTTCACATACATAAATTTCTTTTATATAAAGGTTATCTTCTGAAACTTTATACTCTTTAAAATTTTCCATTGCATTAGCTACTGCACTTTGGATTGCTTTTCTTACCAAAACAGCAGCTTTTTTTGGCGTAAGTGAAAGTATACCTATGGCTTCCTCCACAGGTTTTTTTCTTACTATATCCATTACAAATTTAATTTTCCTTGGTGAAATTCTTAAGTATTTTTCAACAGCTTTTGCTTCCAAAATAAGCCCCCTATTTAACTATTAAACCTTAGTCTATATTCATAATATTACTTTATATTTATGTCTCTTTAAATTATTATAAACAATTGTACTTTATTATAATTATATTTATATTTTTATTTATATTTTTATAGGTCTATTTTTTCTTCTTTATTGAAGCAGTTTTTTCACTTTTACCCTTGTAAGCATGAGGCTTAATAGACCTTGTAGGAGCAAATTCACCTAATTTATGTCCTACCATAGCCTCTGCTATAAAAATTGGAACATGTCTTCTTCCATCATAAACTGCTATTGTATGTCCAACCATTTCAGGAAAAATTGTCGAGCTTCGAGACCAGGTCTTAATTATCTTTTTTTGGTTAGTCTCGTTTAACTGTTGTACTTTTTTTAATAAACTCTCATCAATAAATGGTCCTTTTTTTAAAGACCTGGACATTTTTTATCCTCCTATTTTTTCCTTCTTCTAATTATAAACTTGTTGCTTTGTTTATTTTTCTTTCTTGTCTTATAACCTAACGTTGGCTTACCCCAAGGTGTAACTGGATCTCTACCCGCAGATTTATTTTTACCCTCCCCGCCACCATGCGGATGGTCATGAGGATTCATTGCAGTACCCCTAACACCAGGCCTAATACCAAGCCATCTTTTTCTACCTGCTTTTCCTAAACTTATTATGCTATGATCTAAGTTCCCAACCTGACCTATACATGCTCTGCAATTAACATCAATTAAGCGAACTTCACTAGAAGGTAACTTGATTTGAGCATATTTTTCTTCCTTTGCTAAAACTTGGGCAGCACTTCCTGCAGAACGAGCAATTTCTGCACCTTTTCCTGGCTTAAGCTCTATATTATGTATAATTGTTCCAACAGGAATATTTTTTATTGGAAGACAGTTACCCGGCATTATATCTACATTTTCACCTGATATAACTCTACTACCAATTTTTAATTCAGTTGGCGCTATAATGTATCTTTTTTCCCCATCTTCGTACTGTATTAAAGCTATTCTAGCACTCCTATTAGGGTCATATTCTATTGCAACAACCTTTGCGGGGATATTATCTTTATTCCTTTTAAAATCTATAATTCTGTATAACCTTTTATGACCTCCACCACTGTGACGCCTTGTAATCCTACCATTATTATTTCTTCCGCCTGTTTTTTTCAATGAAACTGTCAAAGATTTTTCTGGTTCTTTTTTAGTTAAAACTGAAAAATCTGAAACTGTTGCAAACCTTCTCCCTGGTGTTACTGATTTATATTTTTTTACAGCCAATTTATTACCTCCAAATTAAACTGTTTAAACTGTTGATTCAAAGAATTCAATCTTATCTTTATCGCTAACAGTTATAATTGCCTTTTTTCTTTTTGCGCTAAGACCTATTGATCTTCCAAGTTTTTTTGGCTTAGGCTTAACATTTATAGTATTAACTTTTAAAACTTTTACATTAAAAATTTTCTCAATTGCTCTTTTAACTTCCCCTTTATCTACTCTTGGGTCTATATAAAAAGAGTACTGTTTATTTTGTACAGCCGCATAACTTTTCTCAGATACAATTGGGGAAAGTATTATATCCCTAGGATCCTTCATTTGTAAACCCCTTTTCAAAACTCTTATTAAACTCTTCTAAAGCAGCTTTTGTAAAAACTAAATAATCTGCAATTAAAATATCATAAGTTACTAGTCCTCGCACACTTACAACTCTAACTTCTGGTATATTTCTAAATGATAAAAAAGCATTATTATTTAAATCTTCAAGTACTAATAGAACTTTCTGACCAATAAGATTTAATCTTTTTAAAAAATCAACTGCTAGTTTAGTTTTTGGTTGCGAAAAATTTATATTATCAATAACTAGAATTTTGTCGGAATTAAATTTTTCAGACAAAGCAATAAGCCTTGATTTTTTAATAACCTTTTTATTTAATTTAAAGGAATAATCTCTAGGTTTTGGCCCAAAAATAATTCCACCATGCCGCCATAATGGAGATCTTATTGAACCAGCCCTTGCGTTACCGGTACCCTTTTGTCTCCAGGGTTTTCTACCCCCACCTGAGACTTCACTTCTTTCTTTTGTTTTATGAGTTCCTGACCTTGCTTCAGCAAGATACCTTCTAACCTCTTGATATAAAACTTCTTCATTTATTTCCTGCTTTACAATAAAATCAGAAATTTCAATTTTTTCTTTTTCTTTGCCCTCTAAATCTAATACACTTAAATTTGCCATTTTTATCTCCAAAAAAACTAAATATTACACAACTTAAAAATTATAAATATTACACAACTTAAAACTTATCAAAAATTTTAGCTTAACTTAAAATATTAATTTAATATAAATCCGAAATAGCTAACTCATGATAAGCTAAAACAAACTATTAAAAACTATCAAAATTATTAAAAATTATTAAAAATTATTAAATTTAATAACTATGAAATTTTTTTAACTAAAACAATATTTCCAGTAGGACCAGGAACATTACCTTT
>JACVJA010000208.1 GCA_015661035.1 Candidatus Calidifonticultor daggyaiensis
TCTCACATTTTTGGTCCTTAATCCACCTTTTTGTTGTTTGTCAGTTATTTTAAGAAGTATTTCTTTTTTATCATGAGACAACAAGGGTCTTAAATGTTGCAGAAGTAAAGTATGCGGTTGATCTAAAAATATAAGTATTTTGTGTTCTAAGTTAACAATGAGTTCATTTTTTTCTTTATTGTATTTATCCGCTTTATCATGAAAAAAGGCTGTTGGAGAACAATAGCCGGTTTCAATAATATCCTCTTTTGGAAAATATTGAGCAATTTCAGTTGGAATATATGATTTTCCGGAAGATGATGGAGCATTAAAGGATATATTAAATTGGGCATCTTCAGTGTAGGCAGTTAACATGCAAAGAAAAGTTATTATTTTATTTTCATCATCTTTTTTAATTGTTAAACCTAAGACATTATTTAATTCATCAAGGGTTATTGGTTTAAATTTTTCATCTTCCATATAAATTTAATAAAACTTATAAAAATTAACTATTTTTAGGCTCAAAATTTTTTAATTTTTTTCTTTTTAATTTTCTTGATAATGAATAAAGACCTTTTTTATCTTTTGGTCTTTCGCTCCATAAGGGACAATCTTTTATTTCACATAAAATTACTTCTTTAGGTTGATAGCAAGTACAATCCAAACACTTAGAATAAATTTTTTCTTTTAATTGTTTTATTTGTTTTTTAAGATTCGTTTTTTTCATGATTTATTGGTTTAAAAATTAATTGAAAAAGTTTTAATAGCTTTAAAGCTTCTTCTTTCGCTTTATTAAAAGCTATATCTTCACCAAACTTTTTCCTATAAAGTTGTTGAAACTCTAAAATAGCTCGTTCGGACAACATATGTTTTAAATGCCATTATGTATTCTGGTTTTTAGCTCAACAATGGCTTCAATTAGATCCCTTGTGGGGATCTTATTTTTTCTGTTCCAATGATCTGTAATAATTTTTTCTGCAATATTATTTGGATCATTAAAAATGAAAGTGGCTATTTTATTTTTTTCTAGTTGAAGTTTTTTTAAAACCAGCCCATAAGCTAAAAGACAAGCAGCAAGATAAAAGTCTCTAGTTTTAAATTCTTTATTTTCCATACTTCCTAAAAACTTTTAAATTAAAAACTTTTAAATTTTATTTTTGTTAAAAAAATTTACTTCTAAACATATAAAAATAATGTTTTAAGTCTCTTAAAAACCCTTTTTTATACGATTGTATTTTAAAGAAGAAGTAGGAGAGGTTTTCAAGTGAAAATTTTCAAAATTCAATTATTAATACAAGCGAAGAAGTAAAATATTTTAGTAAATTATCTTATCATATATTTCTTAATTTGGTAGAATTAGACTAAATATTGCCTAAACTCTACAAAAAGTAGAGCATGGCAGAAAAAACCCGCTACAGGGGCGAGAGCTCCTCGTCAAGCAAACCTGACCAAATCATAACCCGAAAGGGTTATGGGCAATCCCGAAAGGGAAAGCCAGCTTGCGGGGAGCTTTTTTCGTTATTATGAAATATGAAACATAGAAGAACTGCTGTAAACAAAAATTTCTTGATTTTCTTCCTAACTGTTATTCTTCTAATTTTCAGTTGCTTTTATTTATTTAAAAATAAACCACAGCTTTTTTTATTAAATTTAACAAATAAAAAAGACACAACAGAGTTTATAAAAGTAAAAGGAGTTGATGATGGGGATACTATTGTTTTAGAAAACAACGAAACAGTTAGGTACTTAGGAATTGATACACCAGAAACCCATCATCCTACAATTGGTGAAGAATGTGGTGGAAGGGAAGCAACAGAAGAAAACAAAAAGCTTGTTTTAGGCAAAAAAGTAAGACTTATAAAAGACGACTCAGATAAGGACAACCATGGAAGATTATTAAGATATGTTTTTACTGAAGATGGTTATTTTGTTAATTATGAACTTCTAAAAAGAGGGTGGGCTCAGATATTGGAGATGTCTTCAGATAACTTATTTAGGCATACCCTCTTAGACGCCCAGAATTTTGCAACTCAAAAAAAATTAGGTATTTGGGGTAAATGTTTTAATCAGAAAGGGGGTGAAAAAAATGAGTGAGAATATAAAAAATTGGTTAATTGGTGTTCTAATAGTTATTCTTATTATTCTTGGATTTAAGTTAGTTTCAAGTAATAAAATAACAACAGAACCTACTCCGATACCAACATTAATTCAAAATACGACTAATCCTACGGAAGATTGCATTTCATCTCAAGAAGCATGGAATCAAATTGGTCAAGAGAAATGTGTTGAATATTATGTAGCGAGTCCATTTAGATCAGGAAAAGGGAATGTATTTTTAAATGAAAAAAGGGATTACAAAAACGGGTTTACAGTGTGGATTCCAAGTGGCTCAGTTAACAACTTTTCCGGTGATCCTATATCAATGTATGGTTATAAAACAATTCAAGTAACTGGCTTAATAAGAATGTATCAAGGACATCCGGAAATCATTGTTAACAACGGGAGTCAAATAAGAATTAAATAAATAAGGAATGAAACAAATATATTGTTAAAGTTTTTTAATATTTAATGAATTTTTTTAGGTTTTTAAGATTTGTTGGTTTTTTTAGTAATTAGCAAATAGTATGAAGATTAGAAATATTCAGTTTTTAATTTTAATAATTTTATTTTATTTTTTATCTTTTTATAACAAAGATGTTTTAGCTCATCCGGGCAGAACAGACGCCTTTGGTTGTCATACTTGTAGAACAAATTGTCCTAGTTGGGGGCTTTTGTATGGAGAATATCATTGCCATAACGGTAGTTACAGCTTAGATGCCGATGAAGATTATGATTTTGATAATGATGAAGACTATGATTATTCCGCACCAATTTATATTCCTTCTCCGCCTACTCCTACACCAACCCCTTTAACACTAAATATTTCAACTAATTATCATCTTAATGAAGAAAATTGTACCTATACTATCTCTGCCTCATGGAATAAACCGATTTTATATGACAGATTTAGCGTATCAGCAGTAAAGACTGTCTCAGATAAATGTATTGATCCAGGACCTCTTCCTGATACATCAGAAACACGCTGGGATTTTAGAGGTTTAAGTTCAGGAGATTATTTAATAAATGTCAAACCCGGCAATCAATTTAAATGGGACTGGTATTATTACTGTGCAAAATTGCATTTACCTAAAATTAAACCAATATTAATAGCTTCAATTGTAGAAGAGCAAGGTAAAAAATATATTAACTATTCTTCAAAGTGTGCCAATTCTATTTATATTGATAATGGTGTAGGCTTTGTTTCCATTAAAGAAAACAGGATTGAAATTAATCCTAAAGAAAAAACCATTTATACTATAAAAGCTACCAGTGGAGATGGAGAAACTTCTAAAACAACATTAGAAATTAACCCAAACGCAACACCTACTTTTACAATAACTCCTTTACCTATAGTTGATAATCAATCACAAAATACATCTTCACTTTTAGGTTATTCAGGTGCAAGTATAGGTGGTTTTTATTTATTAAGATGGCTTTATCAAAAAATAAAAAATGCGAAAAAACCTTAAACGCTATTATCAAGCTTGGCAGTTAAGAAAAAAAGGGTTAAAATTAAGGGAAATAGGAGAAATAATGGGTTTATCAAAAGAAAGAGTAAGATTTATGGCAAATTATATGGATTTTTATATTAAGAAAAGAAAAAAATTGCCAAAATATATTAAAAGAAAGTTAAAATAAAAATAAAAGGAGGTGATTTTATGAAATATATATTTCTTCTACTTTTAACCGTTAGCATATTTTTTTTATTTGCAGTTAGTGAAGTTCAAGCTTATGTTAGAGTAAGACCATATTTTAGAAGAAACGGAACATATGTCCAACCGCATTTTAGAACCTATCCTAATAGTTTTAGATGGGATAACTGGTCATTTAAAGGAAATATAAATCCTTTTAATGGAAGAAAAGGTTATCGATGGGGCTGGTGAAACATCTATTAAATGAAGGTAATGTAAAAAGAAAACATGACTAATTTGCTTAAAAACAAAAAAATTATTTATTCTTTTATTATTTGGCTTTTTTCTATTAGTTTATTTGATTTATTTTTTCTTCTCAAAAAAGTAAATGAGACAATAACTAA
>JACVJA010000209.1 GCA_015661035.1 Candidatus Calidifonticultor daggyaiensis
CAGTTAAAATATTTGATTATAAACAAAACAAATAAAAAAGAGGTAGTAATAACATAAGAAAAAATTATTATATGATATAGATTAAATTTACTTCAAATGATTTATAGGCTTTTATCACTTGAGCAGTTACCATCTGTTACCATCTGATATTAAGATAAGCCCAAAACTTTTAAAAAAAGCTAGCAAGCCAAAAATTGGCACAAATATTTAGCCCAAGGCCAGGATATACTATATAAGCTTATAAATTTTATGTATATAGCTTAAAAGACATTATGTAGAATTTATAAGTTTTTAAGCTTTTAATATAACTTAACCCTTTGGAGCCTGCTTATTTTGCTTGGAGGTTTTAGCGTTAAACTGTAAACACCAAGCTTAGATAGTACAATTTAATTAATATATTTAAAAAACATTAAAATAAATATTTGTTTAATAAATATTAGCTTAATAAATATAAAAATAGGACGATTTTTTTATCGCCCTATTTTTATATTACTTTTTTTAATTATTACTTAACTACTATTTATATTTTAATCAATCTTTACAACCTAAGAGAAAATCTTGTTTTCTTATTTAGATAAAAATAACACTTAATTTTTTGAAGATAAAATCTCCTAATAAATTAAATGCCCAATTTATTAGCTGCGTTAACTGTATTAAGCACCAGCTATACAAAAAGTGCCAACTACATCATTGGGCCCATACCGCCGCCATATCCGCCACCTGGCATTGGTGGGGTTTTTTCCTTTTCAGGTTTTTCAGCTACAATAACTTCAGTTGTTAGAAGAAGAGCAGCTATTGATGCAGCATTTTGAAGAGCACTTCTTGTAACTTTTGCCGGGTCAATAATACCAGCATCAATCATATTTACATATTTACCATTTAGAGCATCTAAACCTTCACCTTCAGGTAAAGTTTTAACCTTTTCAACTACAACAGAACCTTCCCAACCAGCATTTGTTGCAATTTGACGAAGAGGTTCTTCTAGAGCTTTTACAACAATGCTAGCACCAGTTTTAATATCACCTTCAAATTTGCTTAAGTCAATTTTAGGAATAATGTCAACTAAAACAACGCCACCACCAGGAACTATGCCTTCTTCAACTGCAGCTTTAGTAGCTGATAAAGCATCTTCAATTCTGTGCTTTTTCTCTTTTAGTTCTACTTCAGTAGCTGCTCCAACCTTAATTACTGCAACACCACCTGAAAGTTTTGCAAGTCTTTCCTGAAGTTTTTCTTTATCAAAATCAGAGTCAGACTGCTCTATTTCAGTTTTAATTTGTTTAATTCTGCCTTTAATAGCATCAAGTGAACCTTTTCCTTCAACTATAGTAGTATTTTCTTTGTCAACTTTTACTTGTCTAGCTTGACCAAGCATTTCAATTGTTACATTTTCAAGTTTAATACCTATTTCTTCAGAAATTACTTTACCACCTGTAACAATTGCTATATCTTCAAGCATAGCTTTTCTTCTATCTCCAAAACCTGGAGCTTTTACAGCTACTGAGGTAAATGTCCCCCTTAATTTATTTACTACTAAAGTTGCTAAAGCCTCGCCTTCAACATCTTCAGCAATAATTAACAATGGCTTTCCAGTCTGCATTACTTTTTCCAAAATAGGAATTAAATCATTAACTGCAGAAATTTTTTGATTAGCAATTAAGATATAAGGGTCATTTAGCACTGCTTCCATTCTTTCAGCATCAGTTACCATATAAGGTGATAAATAACCTTTATCAAACTGTAGTCCTTCTACTAATTCAATTTCTATTCCAAATTTATTTGACTCTTCAACAGTAATAACACCATCTTTACCTACTTTTTCCATTGCATCAGCAATTGTTTGACCAATTACTGGGTCAGCAGCTGAAATAGCAGCAACCTCTGCTATTTTTTTCTTATCAGTTGCAATATCTTTGGAAGCTTTTTGAATTTCTTTTACAGCAATGTCAACAGCTTCTTCAATACCTTTCTTTAGTAACAACGGATTTGCACCTGCTGCAACATTTCTTAAACCCTCTTTAACCATAGCTTGAGCCAACAAAGTTGCAGTAGTAGTACCATCACCTGCTACATCATTAGTTTTTGTTGCAACTTCTTTTAAAAGTTGAACACCTGCATTTTCAAAAGGATCTTCAACTTCAATTTCTCTTGCTATTGTAACACCGTCATTTGTAATTGTTGGTGAACCATATTTTTTCTCAAGTACTACATTTCTTCCCTTTGGACCAAGAGTAACTTTAACTGCATCTGCAATAATATTTACACCTCGCTCCAATGCTCGCCTTGAGACTTCGTCATATTTCAGTTCTTTAGCCATAACTAATACCTCCTTATAAAAAGTTTAATTTTAATTAGATCTTAAATAATTATTTTATAAATAATTATTTTGTAACTATTGCAAGAACATCACTTTCTCTAATTATTAAATGTTCAACTCCATCAATTTTTACTTCTGTACCTGCATATTTGGAATAAAGTACAGTATCTCCAACTTTTACTTCCATAGGAATTCTATTTCCTTTATCATCCCTTGCGCCCTCTCCTACAGCAATTACCTCACCTTCCTGAGGTTTTTCTTTTGCTGAATCTGGTAATACTATACCGCTTTTTGTCTTTTCCTCTGTTTCTTTTGGTTTTACTAATAATCTGTCACCTAGTGGTCTGTAACCCATAATTTTACCTCCTTTAGCTAAAAATTTATACATTTATACATATACACTAAAAATAATTAGCAATCTAACTATTAGACTGCTAATCACTGACAAATATTATAATAGAAAATTTAAAAAATCAAGAGTTTTTAAAAAAAATTTTAATATCAACTATTTACTTAAATAATTTAATGTCACTTCTAGATGTCACTTCTTGAAAAAACATCTATATCAAGGCTGGCAAAATTTTTATTTAAAAAATCATAATACCCTAAGCAAGCAACCATAGCAGCATTATCTAGACACAAACTTAAAGGCGGAATAAACACCTCAACGTTTTCACTTTTAGCTCTGTCTATAAAAACTTCCCTTAATCTTGAATTGGCAGCAACTCCCCCGCTTACCAAAATTTTATTTATATTAAATTTTTTAGCAGCCATTATAGTCTTAGTAACTAATACATCAACAATAGCCTCCTGAAATGATGCAGCTAGATTTGGAATATTTTTTTCAACTAAAATTTTTGGGTCTTTTTTTATTTTATAAATTATCGCCGTTTTTAATCCGCTAAAACTAAAATTTAAATCATTACTTGTAATCATTGGCCTTGGCAAGTCAAAAGCAAATGGATCTCCTTGCTTTGAAATTTTATCAATTATAGGCCCACCTGGATAGCCAAGCCCTAAAAATCTTGCAATTTTGTCAAAAGCTTCACCAGCAGCATCGTCAACAGTCCAGCCGACTTGTTTTACAATAAAATCATTTTTATACTTTTTAACAGTAAAAATACTTGAATGACCACCCGAAACTATAAGTCCAATAAAATCAGACTGAAGTTCAGAATTAATTATAAAGTTTGCAAATAAATGTGCTTTTAAATGATTTACTGCAATTAATGGTATTTTTTTTGCATAAGAGATAGCCTTGGCAGCACCTACTCCAACAAGAAGCGAGCCAATAAGACCTGGCCTATTTGTTACAGCTACTGCCGAGATTTCATTAAAATTTAATTTTGCCTGTTCCAAAGCTTCTTTAATTATTATATTAATTATTTCAATATGTCTTCTCGATGCAAGTTCTGGAACAACTCCCCCATATTTTTTATGAATTTCATGCTGTGAAGCAACAACATTTGATAGAATTTTATTCCCATTTGCAACAACTGCTGCACAGGTATCATCACAAGAAGTCTCTATCCCTAAAATATTTACAATTTTGCTGTTTTCATTTTTATTTATATTTTTCATATTTAAAACTTTAATTTAAACCTTGCCTTTATCTTTTAGGAATAAATTATAAAAATTATCAAATGAAATTTATTATAAAAACTACTTATCTTTTTTAATCTTTCTTAAAAGGCAAGAAATCTCTAACATAATAAGGAAATACATTTTCTTCTTTTATTTCTACATTTTTTTCTTCTTTACTTTTTTCTTCTTTATATTTTATT
>JACVJA010000210.1 GCA_015661035.1 Candidatus Calidifonticultor daggyaiensis
ATTATAAATAAGCTAATATTAAATGGGCTTATAACAGTTTAAAAAATATTAATGGCGGATTGCTCCTCCAAACTAAATTTATTTATATTAATTCTTATATTAAAAAGTTTTATATTAAACCAAGTAAAATTTAAGTTTCTACAAGCTTTTGTGTTTTAGTAGTAAATTATTAAATTAACAAAAAGCTTGAAATGTATTTAATTATTTATTTTTTAATTTCTAAAATTAATAAAAAAACTTTCACAAGATTTTATATATCTCAAAATAATTTAAACTAATTATTAAGTAAATCTTACATAAACTTTAGAGGCACCATTTTAGCTTATTTTTTGTAATATAAGAAGTTTTAGACAGTTAAAATAACTAATTTAATAAATATTTCATATTTTATGAAATTTTATGAAATTATTATTGACAATATGAAATATTTTAGTAAAATTAACTTAAAATATTTCAATTAATTTAAGAAATTAATTGTTTTTTTATTATTTTAATATTTTTTTATAATTTCATTTAATCCAATTTAATTTAATTAAATTAAATTTTATCTAATGAGAAATACCTAACAGATTATTAGATTTTTTAGAATTATTAAGATGCTTCAACAAACTAGAAAAGAAGAAATAATAAAAATGCTTCAAGACAAGAAAGAATGTCTTGTGGATGATTTGTGTAAAAAATTTGATGTTTCTTTATCTACAATTCATAGAGATTTAAACCAGCTTGAGAGGGAAGGCAGGATTAAGAAAATTCATGGCGGAGTTCTTTTAAATGTTGTTGAGGATATAGAAACCAGAAACGCAATAAGATTAAAAACTAATATAGAGCTAAAGAGGAAAAAAGGATTAAAGGCCCTAGAATTAGTTGAAAATGGGGATTGCATATTTATAGATAATTCAACCACTTGTTATTATTTTGCAAAGGCTATTTCTGAATCTAAAATACAAAATTTGTTAATTATTACAAATTCTTATTTAATACCAGCGCTTTTTACAAACAATAAAAATATACAGGTTGTTTCTACTGGCGGGTATTTGTTAAAAGAATATAACTGTTTTGTTGGCCCAACAGCTATTTCAACTATAGATAAATTTAATGGCGACAAGTTTTTTCTCTCAACTGCAGCAATTTCTATTGAGGGACAGTTAAGTGATACATTTAGACCAGAGTCTGATGAAGTAAAAAGGGCTATGTTTAAAATGTCAAGAATGCATATTTGTCTGGTTGATTCAACTAAGTTTGGAAAAAATGGTCAAAATAGGGTTTTTTCAATATCAGAAATAGATTTAATAATAACTGATAATTATTGTCAGCAAGGTTTTCGTGAGGAATTTAATAAAATAGGAGCTAAACTAATTGTTGCATAATTGCGTAATGCTAAAAATTTATTGAATAAGACAAAAAATTAGTAATAGCTTTAAAATTCAAGCGTCAGCTTTAAATTTAAATTTTAAATTTTAAATTTTTTGAATTTGCATAGGAAATTGAGGAAATAAATGAAAAATTTGCTTAAAGATTATAATAAAAGTGATAAGGAAATTTATGAAAAAGAATTTTTTAATTTTTTACCCAATAAAATCATAGATTCACATATTCATCTCTGGAAGATGGATTTTTTTAATAAGGCTATTTCAGCTGATAGGCAAAAATCTAATCCTTTTGCTGATCCTGATATAATTGAAGGATTTACTTTTGAGGAGTTTGGGTTTGTAAAAGAAACACTATTTAAAGATAAAGAATATGAGGGTATTTTTTTTGCATTGCCGGTTAAAGAAATAGATTTGAATTTAGCAAATAAATACGTAGCTGATACTTGTAAGATCAATAATTGTTATGGTTTATTTGTTCCAAGTCCAGACCAAAAATTTATACCTGATGATTTTTTTGAAAATAATTTTATCGGGTTTAAGCCGTATCCGGATTTAACAGAATACAGCCAGCCAGATGATTTTTCAAAATTAGATATAGATGTAAGTATTTTTGATTTTATATCAAAATCAGTTTTTAATTTTGCAGATAAACATGGCTTAATAATTCTTATACATATTCCAAGAAAAGGCAGGTTAAATGATCAAAGAAATATCATCGAAATTCGCGAAATAGTTAAAGAATATCCTAATGCAAAAATTATACTTGCTCATGCTGGTAGATCTTATTGTTACACAGATATAAAAGACAGTATAAAGTATTTGAAAGGCTTTGATAATTTATATGTTGATACTGCTATGATAAACAGTTATTCAGTAAACAAAGTGTTAATAGAAGAGCTAGGCGTAGAAAAAGTACTATATGGCAGTGATTTATGTGTTGCTGCTCTTAAAGGTAAAAATGTTGACATCAATAATAGGCATTATTTTATTACAAGTAAGCCTAGAACCTGGAGCTTATCTTCAAATGAAATGAATTTAGAAAATTTTACATATTTTATTTATGAGATAATTAGAGCTATTAAAGTTGCTTCAGAGGATATAAAACTTCAAAAAAAAGAAATTGAGAATATTTTTTATGGAAATATTGCAAAAATAATTACTTCTATTTTAAAAAAGCAAAATTTAAAAAAGCCAACTTTGAGTTATTAAGGTTAAATAAGTTGTTAAGAATAAATAAAATTTTTTTAAAGTTTAAAAGGGGTGATTAATTTGAAAGAGTATAATATTGGGGTAATTGGTTCTGGGATGGGTTCTACTGTTTTAGAAATAAATAATTATAAAGACAGTAAGTTAAGAGCTATTGGAATTTGTTCTTTAGAGGAAGATGTTATAAAGTCTTTAAAGGAAAAATATAACTTAAAATATGCAGTAACTAATTATAAAGAACTGATTTCAAAAGATGATATTGATATAATTGCAGTATTTTCTTTTGACCATCTTCATGCCGAGCACTGCATATCTGCATTAGAAGCTGGAAAACATGTAATTTGTACCAAACCGTTAGTTACTTCTTTAGAAGATGCAAAAAAAATTGTCCAGCTGGTTAGAGAAAAAAAAGTAAAGTTTTTAGTTGGTCAGACAATGCGATATGAACCACAGTTTTCCACAATTAAGAAAATGTATGATGATGGGGATTTAGGTCAAATTATTATTGCAGAAGCTCATTACGTTCATGATATGAGGCCAGTATTTAAAATGACACCTTGGAGGTTAACAGTCCCTCAAGATTTTATGTATGGAGGTGTTTGCCATCCGGTAGATGTTTTAAGATGGTTTTTGGGAGATGTAGAAGAAGTTTTTGCTTATGCAAATAAGGGCAATATTACCCCAGAGTATCCGTTAAAAGGCAATTTTATTTTATCTTTAAAATTTAAATCAGGCCAAATTGCAAGAATACTTGGGGCTTATGATATAATTCATCCGCCTATGCCTATGATGGGTGTAAGTATTTTTGGCACTAAAGGGTCTGCTATTGGCAGCTTTACTGATAAACTTGGCGGGCAGGTGAAAATAATTCTTGATAAATTTGAGTATAAATCTGATCAAGTAATTAATTATCCAGCCGAAACTGAAGGAGCTTATGGCCATGGTTTAACTGTTATAAGGTATTTAAGGCATTTTGAAGAGTGCTTGGAAAAAGATTTAACTCCAATACCTGATGCTGTAGAAGGAGCAAAGTCTATAGCTGTTTGTTCTGCTGCATGGGAGTCTGTAAATACGGGTAAACCTGTGAAAGTGTTTAATGAATTTTGAAGATTGTGATTAGTAATAATTTAAATTATGTACTAACTTGGAATTTGTAAAAATTTGGGGGGTGGTAGATATGTAGTTTTTTTAGAAACATAAAAATATCCGCTAAATATATAAAATATTTAAATTAAAGGAGGTAAAATGAAAAAGAAGTTAATTTTAATTGGAATAATTTTTTTGATTGTTTCAATAATTAGTTTGATTTCTATTGGTTGCAAAAAAGAAAGTGCAGGTGAAGGTACTGCAACAACTGTAAGTGAAACAACTAGCAAAGAGACAACTGCTGGTGAAACTACAGCTGTTGAAGCTACTGAAACAGCAAAAAAATTAGTATTTGGAAATGTTCAACCAGGCCCAGATCCATGGTATCAGTTTTCAATTGAAGCTTTTAA
>JACVJA010000211.1 GCA_015661035.1 Candidatus Calidifonticultor daggyaiensis
GCCGTCGTCTCTTTTTATTGTCTTTTGCAGGTCAGGTTTTAAAAATATCATTGAGTCAAAAACATTTTTTACTGAACTGTCAATCAGATTTAATATTTTTTCCTCAGTCATACTTTACTCCTATCATTTGTCACTTATTTCATTAACATATAATTTATTTAAGTTATTATTAAATATCTACAATAAATTAATCATAAAAAACTTTTATTTATTCAATCAAATTATAAAAAACGAAATAATGATTTTATCATTTCAAGTTTTAAATAATATTTTCTAATTAGTTTCTTAAGAAAAATATTTCTTTAATTTTTGCTGTAGCTGAACAGCAGTAAAGGGCTTTGGTATGTAATTGTCTACTCCAGAATTCATTGCTTCTTCCATTTTCCCTGCACTACCTTCAGTAGTAATCATTATTATTACAATTTTTTTTGCAGTTTTAATTTCTCTTATTTTTTTAACAAATTCCAAGCCATTCATATTAGGCATGTTCCAATCAGCAAGAACTAAATCAGTTTTGTTTGGATTAAAAGCTTTTAATCCCTCAATTCCATCAGAGGCTTCAATAATTGTAGAATCTCCATAACCACTTTCATTTAAGGCTTTAATAATAATTTTTCTCATAACTGCAGAATCATCAACTATTAATATATTTAGACTCACTGCAAAACGCCTCCTCCTCTAAAAATAATATATCTTTATATCTTATAATTATTTGTTATTATTTATTTTGTTTACTTTTATATTAAATTTAAAAAAATAATAAAATGTTTTATTAATAAAAATATCGGTATTTTTTTGAATAAAATAAAATATTTTTATAAATTATATTTTTATTTTTTAATATTATGTCGATAGTATATATAGTAAATTTACAGAAAAAAGGTAAATAACAATTCTTTTTAAATTTAAATTAAATTTTGATACGAATTTTTAACCATTATTATATTGCCTTAGTTTTAATAATTATATTTTAAATAGAAGTTTTTTATTTTAATAACAATGGACTTATATAAAATAAAAGAAAATAAGAATTCTGCTATCATTAACAGTCAACCATATAAAAATATTGATAATGGTTTAAAAAGCGATCTAAACTTTGAAAAGATTGACAAAAACTTTTATGAATTAATAAATGTTTATTTAGAATATTTATTCAAGTTATCAGAATTAATAAAAATTCTTATTCTTGAAATACCAAAGCAAGAAAATAAGAATGAAAAAGAATTGCTTATAATTAAAGAAAGAGGAAAGAAAGTAATTGCTCAACCTAAGAATCACTTTTTAAATCTTCAAAGAATAGAACAACTAAAAAGGGAAAACTTAAATCGATATCCCCAACACAATAATTTTTTCATGATTCCAATGGAAATTAGTTTTTTTAATAAAATCGAAGATCCAAAGGCAAGCAAAAAAATAATACCATTAAAAAATATTATAATTAAAAAATTTGAAACTAAACAAAAAATTAATTTTTTATTAATCATTATTGTAGACTGCACAGAGCTGCCAAAATTTCAAATATTAAATAAAATAGCAAAATACACAAACATTTTCTCTTATGCCATTGATGATTTTTGTGTTATTAATCAGCTATTAAAAATAAATGCTTTATTCGAAAAAAGTCTTGCAAATATTTTAGAACTCCTAATATCATTATTAGAAGTTAAAGATCCTTATACTTTCGGTCATTCAAACAATGTTAAAGAAATAAGCTTATTAATTGCAGACGAGTTAAACTTAAGCCAAGAAGTTAAAAAGAACATAGAAATTGCAGCAATACTTCATGATATTGGAAAAATAGGAATCTCCGACTTAATTTTACAAAAGCCTGATATTTTAAATAATATAGAATTTGAAGAGGTTAAAAAACACAGCCTAAAAGGAGCTCTATTATTAGCACATATTCCTAAATTTAAACATATTGCTAAAATAATTATACAACACCATGAAAGATATGATGGTAAAGGTTACCCAATATCTTTATTTGGAGAAAAGATTTTAATTGAATCTAGAATAATTGCTGTTGCAGATGCTTTTGACGCAATTACAAGTAAAAGACCCTATAGGGATAAAATGGATGAAAGTAAAGCAGTTGAAATTATAAAATCAGAATCTGGAAAGCAATTTGACCCAATAGTAGTTGAAGCTTTATTAAAAGTTGTTGAAAATAAAAAATTAACCAAAAAAATATATGATAAAGTTAAAGCTTAAATAACTTTAGATATTTAATATTTAATATTTAATAATATAAAATTATTTAAAGTAAGTTAGATATTCTAACAAAATTAATTATAATAAAATTAATATAACAAAATTAATTATTTAATAATTTTTAAAATTAAATATTTTTAAAAATTATGAGCTATAATTGTGCTTTAATAAATATTTTCAAATTTTAAAAATAAAATGAATTATATATATATAGGCATAACTACTTTAACAGCCTTTATTATTGGACAAATTTTAATAGTTCTTTTAAATAAGTTGTTCATAAAAATAAAAACCAACAAATTAAAAATAAATTTGTCCGATAATACTAAAAAAGATAATATAAAATTAGAAAAACTAGAAAATATTGACAAGCTCAAAAACGAATATTTTTTAAAAGCATTTTATGAACTAAAAAACAATATAGCTGTTTTTGAACAAATCAATGAGCTTATAAAACACTCTAAAGAAAAAGATCTTTCTAATATATTTAAGAATTTAAAAAAATTTAGCTCTAACAATATTTTTGAGACTGGCAAAATATCAAATTTAAGTAAAAAAGAATTTGAAATTCTTGATAGCTTATACTCTGTAGTAATATTAAAGTCGAAGTCAGAATTATATTTTGAGCTTTTTAAACAATCAAAAATAACTTTGCTTGAATTGCGCGCAAAAGTCCGAGAATTTATAGATTATGCTAAAAAAATTGAGAGTGATTTTAAAACATATTATTGCAATAATAATGTTGAAAATAATAATTTTGTAAAAAAATCTTTAAAAATATATGAAAAGTAAGTTAAAAAATAAAATATATTAGTAGATATATAAAAATTATAATTTATATTAACTACTTAAACCTATTTCGCTTGTTAATCTTTTAAAAATTAATAAAGACTATTTTTTAAAAAAATTATGAGAACAAATTTAGAAAATGAAAGAAGAATTGAACTAGAGGCTGCTGAGAAAATTAAAAATGGAGAATTAGATAATGCAGAAGTTTTGCTTAAAAAAAATCTAACTAAAAATACAAGAAGCGCTGATACATATAAACTATTAATTAAAATTTATAAAATAAGAAATGACTATACAAATATTATAAAAACAATAAATATGGCTATTAGATTTGCAAATGAAAACAAAAAAGAATTTAAAGAACTCAAAAGAACTATTTTGTTAAATAAATTAATAATCGATATTTTTGACAACCAAGATAAAAAAAAGCCTAGTTAAGTTAAATTAAGTTATAGGTGCCCTCTAAATATGAAATCTGGTATTAAGATGTTATTATAACTATTAAATAAAATGGATTTTAAAAAAAAGATATTTGAAAAAATAAAATTAATTTATGGAATAGAATCAGAATTTGCATTATTAGAAATAAAAAAAAATAACTTCATATTAGTCACCCCATTTGTTGATAATGATAACAACATCATAGAAATTGGTATTAAAATAACCAGTCCAGAAAAAATAACTATAACTGATCTAGGAAAGGTAAAAAACTATTTAAAAAAAATAAAATTATATAACGATGACTTAAAAATTGAGTCAAATATTAGTAATCTTGGTTTTGCAATAGAAAAACTTATAAAATTAATGCAAAAAATTTACAGCTTAGATTACAGCAAAATAAAAGATTTTTTATTAGAAGAATTTGAAAATAAAAATAAAAATAAAAGTAACAGTTTTAATAATTATTTGGATTATCAAATTCCATTTTATAAAATTTATAAAAATGAGTTAGATAATATAAACTTTAATACTAAGGTTAATAAAATTAACGATACTCACGAACAAGAATGCAATAATAAATATAATAATGACTATAATGATTTTAAAATATTATTTAGAAAT
>JACVJA010000212.1 GCA_015661035.1 Candidatus Calidifonticultor daggyaiensis
TAAAAAAGTTTTTCAATGAACAAGAAAAAAAAGAAAAAGATGAAAAACAAACAAACAACAAGTATCTTTCTTTACCATACGGAAAAACAATTGTCCGAATATTGCCAGTTCCTTTAAATAAAAGAATATTCTTTAAAGAATTAATGTTTCATAATATTGGTGGCAGATTAGTAGTGTGTAATAGAGAAAGAAAAAATGACAGAAGATTCCCTGTTTCAAGTTGTTATTTATGTCAGGCAACCAACAAATTATATAATTATTTTTATAGAAAATCTTATGGAAATCCAACTATTGAAGAAGATTTGTCTGTTATTAAATCAATTGCACAATCAATTAAACCTGTTCCAAAAGCGCTTTATAATGTAATAGTAAGAGAATTTCAACCTGTAGATAAAATTGATTATTCAAGTTTTGATTATAACAAAGTTTATCTATTACAAGTTGGAATTAAACTACACGAGAAAATAAAAACATTTATTCTTGATGAGGGAATAAATGTTGTAGATATTCAAGATGGACACGACCTAGTAATCAACAAAGAGATTATAACTACTTCAGGAAGAACTTATGCTTATTATGAAAATTCTTATTTTAAACCAACACCATCACCTCTTCATAGTGATGTAGAAAAAATTAAATATTTCTTAGAAAATCAATATGACTTAGATGAGGAAGTTAATAAAAGAAAAATTGATACTTCAGAAGCAATTAAAATTCTAACAGAGTATTTGGCTTCGTTGGGTAGAGAAGATTTATTGGCATTAATTGAAGATAGAAAAATAGAAGAACCAGTATCAGCACCAGAAATATCGCCAATTTTTAGGCGCTATCCAGAAATGTCATCAAAAATTTTTATGACGGAAACTCTACCCAATAATGAATTGCGTTTTCAATCTCAAACCCGAGTAGATCAAAATCAATTAATCAATAAAAATAATGAAAAAATAAAAGAAACTGATAGTGAAAATGATATTATTGGAGATAGTGAAGAAGAAATTAATTTACAAGATTTTGAAAAAGAATTATTGTCTAACTAAATAATAATATAAAAAAATTGTGAATTAAATTTAAATTTTTTGGGGATACTTAATGAGTATCCCCACTAACAATTTCTTTTAAAAATGAAAAACTTTAATGATAAAATAAATGATAAAATACTTGCTTATTATAATAAGTCAAACAAGTCTTTATTAGTTTTTTCCGATCTTCATTTAAATAAGAATAATTATAATAATTGTATTGCGGTTGAAAAATTGTTGAACAATTTAGTTGATTATATTAAAAAAAATAATATTCATTTAATAATATTTTTAGGAGATTGGTTTGAAAAAAAAGATAATGCCAAAATAGAAGAATTAGAAATTACAACTAATTTTTTAAAAGAATTAGTAATCTTGGATTGTTTAATGTTATTTATATATGGAAATCACGACGTATATCAAAAAGACAAATTATTACAACAAATAAAATCTTTTATAAATACTTATTCAATAATAGATAATTTAATTTTCATACAAGATTATTTTGTTTTTATAAACAAAGAAGATAAATTTATTTTTCATTTTTATCCAATATTTTCAGACAAATTAAACCAGAATGGTAACTTATTAAATAAAAAAATATATAAAGAAACCTTATTAAATAATAAACAATGCATTCCCAATTATACTGAATATGGTCATTATATTTTTGGACATTTTGATTTATATAATATTAAATATTTATCTCGTTCTAATTATATATTTAATTATAATGATACAAATTTAACTAAATATACCACAGATGATTTTTTAATAAAAAATTTTGATTTATCTTTATTAGGTCATTATCATAATATAGTCTATAAAAAAGAAGATAATAAAATAAAATTATTATTTGTTGGTTCTCCCTATCAAATTGATTTCGGAGATCAAAATCAAATTAGAGGTTTTTGGCTTTTAAAAAATATATTTAAAGATCAATTCAATATTAAATTTATAGAAAATAATGTTTCTCCAAAATTTTATATTATAAAATTATCCGAATATTATGATTTTGCCAATTCTAAAATAAATGTTAATGAATTATTAAAATTTAAACAATCTTATATAAGGATTATAATTGATTTAAAATTAAATGACACTGACGAACAAATGTTTTTTAATATTAAAAATCAATTAATTAATCAAAATTTATATGTTGATGTAATTGTTAAAAACGATTTAAATATTTTAGATGATAAATATAATTTATTTTTAGAAAATTTAAATAAATTATCTAACAAAGAAATAGAATTTAATGATATTTTAAATTTATCTCTTTTAAATAAAGAAAAAATATTAAAAATTTTAAATGAATATGTTAATTTATTTTATGATGAAAAACAATTTAAAAATTTAAATATTCCCAAAGAAGATTTAATAAATTTTATTCAAGAGTTAATTTAAAAATATGATTCAATTTAGAAAAATTACTTTAAATAATTTTTTAAGTTTTGATGAATTACAAACATATGAATTTAATAGAAATAATGGTCTTATTTTAATTCTTGGAGAAGTTTTAAAAAATGGAAAAGATTTAAATGAGTTGGAAATTGGACAAAATTCTAATGGGAGTGGAAAAACTAGTTTTATTAATGGTATATTTTGGTGTCTTTTCGGAGATACTGATAAGAATATCAAATCTGGTGATGTAGTTAATTATATAAGGAAAAAAAATTGTTTTGTAATAGTAGAATTTGAAAAAAATGGAAATGTTTATAGAGTTGAAAGATACCGTGCTCATTATAAATATAAAAATTCTGTTAGATTGTTTGAAAATGGAAAAGAAATAAGTGGAAATACTAATACCATTACCCAACAATTAATTGATCAATTAGTTGGGAATAGAGATATTTTTTTAAATACGGTTCTATATAGTCAGGAAAAAGTTGTTAAATTTTTAAATTTAAGCCCATCTCAACGAGTAGAAATAATTTCTAATTTATTAAATTTAAACTTGTTAGATAAAATAGAAGAGAAAATTAAAGAAAAAGAAAAAGAATTGATTGATATTATCAATCAAATAAAACAAAAAATTGAAAAAATTAAATTTGAAAATGGTGTATATGAAAAAAATATAAAAGAAAAAGAAATATATATTTCTAATCAGATTTCTAATTATACAAATAAAATTAAAGAAATAGATGAATTTTTAAATTATTTAGAAAAATTTAAATTTGATGAATATGTTGAATTGCAGAAAAAAATAGAAATTATGCAAAATGAATGTATACAGTATGAAAGTTATTTAAAAGAAAAAAATAAATTAATAGAGCAGTATATTGATTTATATAAACAAATTAAACAAAAAAATATAAATTTAAATAAAAAGGAAAAAGAAATTGAAAATATAAAACAAAACCCAGATAGATGTCCGTTGTGTGGCAATATTATAAGTTTTGATAAAAATCAAGAAATAATTAAACACTATCAAGAAGATTTAAATAAACTTATAAGTGAAATTGAATACTTGAAACAAAAAAAACAACAAATTAAAAATAATATATTACAATCCGATTTATTACAATATAAACGTTATAAATTTTTAATATTACAAAATGATTTTAATAATCTAAAAACTAAATTTGAAAAACTTAATAAGATATATAATAAATATTTTAAAAACCAAGATATAAAAGATTTAACTAGTCAAAAAGACAAGAAAAATTTAGAAAAACAAAATTATAATGATGTTATAAATAATTATAAGAATGAATTCATAACTTATAAATTAGATCTAGAGAAAAAAATTAATGATAATATTGAATTGATAAAAATATATGAAAAAGATTATAATCAATTAATAAAAGAAAAAGAAATATTACAATTCTGGAATTATTCTTTTAATTTTCAACAAAATAAATTTAATATTAAAAATTATATAATGTCTAATATTATCCCAATATTAAATCATCGTTTATTATATTATTTAATTTCAATATTTGATAATCCAATATATATAGTATTTAATCATACTTTAGAGGAAAAAATATATATAAAATCTAATGGTCAAAATATTGAAAT
>JACVJA010000213.1 GCA_015661035.1 Candidatus Calidifonticultor daggyaiensis
GAAAAGAAAGAATAAGGTGAAAAAACAGTATACATGATGAGCTATTAATTATTAATAAATATAAAAATTGCAATTATTTTTAATACTAAAAATAGATTTTTTATCTAAAATTTTACGCAGAAACTAAAAATGTAAAAATATTATATTCAAAGAAGAGAGAATTTTTACTCTAATTAATAAACTATCACTAACTAAGTATAGATAGTGTTTAGGGTGATTATGTTATATATGGTTAAAAACTCAATTAAAAAATAATAATTTAGGATTCTCTATGTTTGGTTTGTTAATATACGCTTTTTTATTCCTAATATTATCTTTGCTTTGTAATTTAGGGAATAATAAAAAAATAGAAACAAATGACTATAAAATTTTATGCTATTCAAATTTTGTTATTGAAAATTCTGTTAATTCTGACAGGTTATCGGATAAAATTAAATTTATAATAAAACCGATTGCAATTTTAAAATTTGTGATTGAAGAGGATTATGATTTGTTGAAAGGTATAGTTCAAAGAAAAAGACTTAAAATTGAATCTCCAGAAAGATGTTTTATAAATAATCAAAATTTTGAATGTTATCAAGAACTTGAAAGGTACCTTCCAATAGGATCAGCATTGTTTAAAGTGTCCAGCAATAGCTACGAAAAAATTGTTGAAGTTTTAGATTACCCATTATTTGAAAATATGGATAAAGAATTACCTTTTAGTTATTTGCCATTTGTATATGGGAAATCATTAATAGAAAACATTGATCTTAGCGAAGATGAATTTCTCTTAACCAATGATGTTAATTTATCGAAACAAAGCAAGCAAATTAAATCAATAATTGATAAAGAAGCCATAGACCAATTAGTAAAGCATTTTAAAGATGTAAGGAAATATGAAATTGGTTTAGATCCAAGAGAGATAATTAAACCTTATTCTTTCTATTCAATAAGATTTGATAAAAAAATATCATTTGTTCTGGGTCAATTTGAAATAGATGTTCCTAATATTTCAAAAGAATACATAACATTGTCATATGAAATAGTTGGTCAAGAGGTAAAATTAAATACTATAAAAATCAATAAAATAAAGTTAAATAGACCATATATTGATGATACACTATATTTTTTGCCAAAAGTAATAGAAGTACTTGATATAGATTTCGATGGGCAAAACGAAATTTTATGTAAAGACAGTACAAACTTTTTCAATAGATTTATTTATTTCAAAAAAACAAAAAATGGATGGACCGAAAATCTCTTAAGTCAGGAGATTTTTTAAGTGAATTGATGAAGACTGATTAATTTTTAAAAATAAAAATAAATAAACGTTTTGTGAAATTGTTCTCTAAAATCCAAAAGTTTAGAAATGAATAAAAAATCTTTTGGTATTATAATACTTTTAATAGTTGATTTACATTCTCAAACTTTTAGAGAATTTGATAAAAATTTTCAAATTTTGTTAGATACAATAAATAGCCCTATTATTACATTAAATGCTTTGATGTTATTTGATCAAGAATTAAATAAAAATTTACTTAAAAAAGTTGTATCAAATATTCCAACTGATTATGAAATTACATATCGTTCAATTTGTAAATATAATATTAAGAATAGTAATATTAGATTATATTTTCTGTCTCAATGTTGTATTGAGAATTTAGAAAAAATATTGATTATACTTTTCGATTTAAAAACTTTAAAAGTAAAGAATATTTATGAATTACATCATTTTACCAGCGACGAAGGGTGGTTAAGTTATTCAGATAATTCTTTTATTGATATTAACAGTGATGGTATTTTGGATATATTTTCATTTCACAAAGAAGAGGATGTTGATGGAACTGAGAATGACACCGGTTTTTCAATTTACCTATGGTATCAAGATAAATTTCTAATTTTTTATAATGACATTAATGAAGCTATAAAAAAGAGCAAGATGAAAAATTAAACATGCTAAAAATTAAGATTTTGATTTTAAATAAAATTATAAGTAAAATTAAAATATCATAAAATAGATTTATAGAGGGACAATTGTTAACTTCAAAAAAATATAAAAATTGTCCATTCTGCGGGGAAAAAATTTTATATGTTGCAGTAAAATGTAGATACTGCGGTTCGTTACTAGGGGTAACTAATGTTTATAATGAAAAAGAATTATTCTCACTACACTCAAAAATTTTGGGCAGGAAATATGACTTAATTGAAATCATTGGAAAAGGTGGAATGGCAACAGTATATAAAGCTTATCATAAATATTTGAAGAGGTTTGAAGCAATTAAAGTTTTAAATCAAGAATTTTCAGTTGATTTAGAAGTGAAAGAAAGATTTTTCAGAGAAGCACAGTTGATCTCTTACCTTGAGCACCCTAATATTGTTAAAATTTTTGATATAGACACATTTGATCAAATTACATTTATTGCAATGGAGTATATAAACGGAGAAGATTTATATTCTCTTATAAAGAAAGGTTTTAAGTTTGATTTGGAATCTTTTATTAAACTTTTTCTACAAATAGTTGACGCCCTTAGTCATGCTCATGAAAAAGGAATTATTCATAGGGATATAAAAAGTAGCAATATATTATTACAATACGACGAAGAACATAATATTAGGAAAGCACTACTAACAGACTTTGGTATTGCTTATGTTAAAAAAGTAGAGAACATCTTAGGTCAGCATCCTTTAACTCAAAAAGGGGAAATCTTCGGAACACCAGAGTTTATGAGTCCTGAGCAAGTTAGTGGTGATGAAAATGTTGATGAAAGAAGTGACATATTTTCTGTTGGCGTTGTAATGTATCATACTTTAACTAATTTAATACCTTTTAATGATACCTCAGTTGTGAGATTAATTTTTAAAGTAGTTAACAGTCAATATACCCCATTAAATAGAATTAGAAATGATTTACCAGTTTGGTTAATTAATCTTGTTCACAAATGTTTAGAACCTGATAAAAACAAGAGGTTTTCATCATGCGATGAAATTAAAGCAATACTAAATGAAAAATTAAGAGAAATAAAAGATACGATTTACATAGATGAAACATTCAGTACAATTAAATTAGAGCAAGATACATTTAATGATAATTCTTCAGCAGATAGTTCAAACAATAATATTATTAATACTATAGAAAAAGAACCTCCTCAGCGAGAATCTGTTCAGAATTTAGAGAAGATTTCATCAATTGTTGAATTTTCAGAGAGTAATGAAGACCGTAATTTTAAAAAGGAATTCAATATTGAAAATAGTAACATTGAAAAATTTGCTGGGGGAAAGCCTAGGAAAAAGGATAACGATAAAATTAAGGATCTTAAATCACTTAAATTCTCAAAAACTAATTATAATAAATATAATTCAAGAATATCGAAACCAATATTAATAAGTTCAATATTAGCTTTTCTTAGCGCAGCATCCTTAATTATTTACTTCCTTTATTCATCTACGATGAGTTATACTAAATTGCCTCAATCTAAATATAATCCATTAGATAATACCGAACTAATTTATCCATCGGATACAACCGTTGATTATGAAATTGTTATAATACCAGAACCCGATATACAAAATTTAGAGAGTAACACTGAAATAAATAAACCTGATAGAAATAATTTAATAAATACCCATAGTATAGATTTATCTAAAAAAAATTTTTTAGTTGATTCTGAAACCTCAGAGAAAGATACTAGATTATTATTAACAAATTCTACTGATTTAATTAAGAAGACAAATGATAGTATAAGCAGTGAAGAAAATAATAGTAATTCTTTAATCGAAACTCAACTATCGGTATATCTTTTTAAACGTGATTATGATAATTTAATTAGAGTATATGGTGAATTGGATATTGAGCAGAAGAAAAAGCCTGAGATAGTTAAAATTATTAACTTGGCATATCAAAATATAATAAAATTAGGTGATGAGTCGTTGGCAAAAAAAATGTATAATGAAGCCTTGATTTATTATAGTATGGCACAAAAATTAAAAGATGATCTTTTGGTTAGAAGTAAAAAACTTGAAGTTGAACGAATATTGAAAAGAGAAAGATAAAGT
>JACVJA010000214.1 GCA_015661035.1 Candidatus Calidifonticultor daggyaiensis
GGCCTGCTTCATTAATACCAGAACTACCATATAATTCAGCCATATCTATCCTTAAAATATCATATGTGACTATATGTATATGGGCCGGGGCCTGCCATAGTAATTTCCTATATTCTTTTGGACCATGTACCCTTAAAATCCGAAGTTCAGGTGCCCATTCCCTTATCTTTTTTTCCCAGTCAATTAGAACTGATTTTGGGCATATAATTAATCCATATCTTAATGCTGCCTGCCTAAATAATAATCTCAATGCAATTATTGCCTGGATTGATTTTCCCAACCCCATTTCATCGCCAAGCAATGCCCTATTATTTTCAAATAAGAATTTCACTCCAAAAACCTGGAAGTTATAAAGACTTTTGCCTTTTGGCATAACAATATTATTATCAAGATTATCTCCAAGTGGAGGTTGAAGAATTGGAAATATCAAATCAAAAATACTGAAAGGTTTAAAATGTAATTGTTTTTCTTTTTCTTCTTTATATTTTTGTTCCCCGCAAATTGAACACCAGCTTTTTATTGTTCCATGAATGCACTTTTCAAACTTTTCTTTATCATCAAATAGTGTATTTTCCTTAAACTCCTTAGCCTTTTCTTCAATATATAATTTGCCTTTCCTTGCAGGTTTTTCTAAATTCATATCAAAATAATAAATTGGCGGAATCTGGACAAAATATTCAAGCAAGTTCTCATCTATAATTTCTGACTTAAGCTCTCCGTTAAGGCTGAAGTCAAATATTTCAGGATTATCAATACAATAATTATCTGATATATCTTCTTTAATTATAGATGATAAGTTCAATTGGAATAATTTTGGGGTTTTCATGCCAATTGTTTTGTTTTCGATTAAAAAGACTGGCTTTTTCTTTAACGGGAAGAGTTTTTTTACTAATAAATAATTTAGTTTATTAAAAAAAGGATATTTAATTCTGCTTAAAAAAGAAGCTCCGATCATTATTTAAATCTTTCATCCTGTGAAGAAATCATATCAATAGCTTTCTGGATTCTTTCAAATGGCTCAAGCGGATTAATCTTGCTTAAAACATTATTTAGGATATTAATATTTGATTTTATGTCATCTTTAAATTTGCTCTTTGTATATATTTTTGTTGGAGTCGATGTTTCTTCTTTTAAATCAAGTATTTGGGAAAATAATTGGCTGCCATCACCAGACGAAGCTTGTATATCTAAAATCTCTCCGGAAGTTTTTATGTATATTAATGGAATATCACTATTCTCCCTGACATCTAAGAAGCTTTCTTTCTGAACTATTAATATTGATGGTTTTATATTTAATGACTTTAAAAGTGGTAGACCGCATAAGTTAATGGAAATATATGGTAAAAGCATATTGCCGTATAATAGTTTCTGTATTTCACTTGGTTTTATGGGATGGGTACACCTGAACTCTAAAGGCACACTGTTTTCATCAGTTATTAAAACAGCCCCAAAATATTTTTCCAGATAATTTGTTTTTTTATCTTCTGCAATACTTACTATATCTAAAAATCCTACTGTAACTTTACTGACTTCTGTATCCATATTTTATTACCTCCAAAACTTTTAATTTATTCAATTATTTTTAGTAGCAAATTTTCAAAAATAAGCCTAATAAAACTTAAATTATAAATATTTAGCAACACATAATTAGTTCTTGCTGAATAATTCAGCATAAAATATATCAAATTATGGAAATTATTAACACAATAAAATATAAAAGGCCCATAAAATATGGTAAAATATCCTTAATATCACCACATATTAAAGGAGGTTACCATATGTTTACAGGCCTAAAAGTACAATTAGAGTTAACTGATACTCTAATTGATAATATTTTACCTCAAGATAATGAACTTGTAAAATTAAAAAAGGCCCTTAACTGGAAAGATATTAATAAAGTATACATAGAGTGCTTTAAATCAAGAAGAGGAAGATATCCTTGGCAAAAAATTCAAGAACATATCAGCTGACAGGGTTTACTATGACAAGGATTTTCATAGATAATTAATTTTAACAGTTCTTTAATATAGAAGTATTATAGATATGAACCAAAACACAATATTTTTACAAACCTAAAAGTGGCCATAGTGACTAAAATTTAATTATTTACGTCAAACTATTGACTAAAATAATAATTATTGTTATATTTAAAAAATGTTAAGACGATATTATTCATCAAAATTACAAGACTATCTTTCGCCTGGTAAAGCATTAATTTTATATGGTCCTAGACGTGTAGGTAAAACCACTTTAGTAGAAGATTTTTTAAAAAATTATAAAGGGCGCATATATAAAAGTACTGGTGAAAACATACAATTAAAAAATATCCTTGAATCAAGTGATTTTTCAAAAATAATTCCTTTTTTTAAAGGTTATGATTTAGTTGTAATTGATGAAGCACAAAAGATTGAAAATATAGGACAAGCATTAAAAATTATTGTTGATCAAATACCTGAAATAAAAATAATTGCTACTGGCTCTTCTTCCTTTGATCTTTCAAATAAAATAGGTGAACCATTGGTTGGAAGGCAAAAAGTTTTAAAGCTTTTCCCATTTTCTGCTATTGAGTTTAATGAAAACTTTGGCCCTTTATACATTCAGGAAAATCTTGAAAATTTTATGGTATTTGGTACTTTTCCTGAGGTAATAACTGCAGAAAATTTTGTAGAAAAAATTGAATTTTTAAATCAAATTCGCGATTCTTATCTATTAAAAGATATTCTTGAATTTGAAAAGATACGTAATTCGAAAAAAATTATTGACCTTTTAAGATTGATTTCTTTTCAAATAGGGAAACAAGTATCGCATCAGGAGCTTGGGAATAATCTTGGGTTGAGCAAAAATACAGTTGCACGTTATCTTGATTTGCTGGAAAAATCTTTTATTTTAATAAACATTAGAGGTTATTCAAAAAATCTTCGTAAGGAAATAATAAAAACATCAAGATATTATTTTTATGATAATGGTATTAGAAATTCAATTATAGGAAATTTTAATTTTCTTAACAGCAGAGATGACATAAGCAAGCTATGGGAAAATTTTTTATTTATTGAAAGACTAAAAAAACAACACTATTTAAAGATATATGCAAATAATTTCTTCTGGAGAACATGGGATAAAAAAGAAATTGATTTGGTCGAAGAAAGAGAAGGAAAATTATATGGCTATGAATTTAAATTTACAAATAAAAAAGTTAAGCCTCCAAAAGAATGGCTTGAAACATATAAAAATTCATCATTTGAAATAATAAATAAGGATAATTACTTAGAATTTATTTTATAATTATTATTATTATTACCATTAAAATTAAATTCACTTGTAATCTATAACTAAGGCAAAAGCTGCTATTATTTCCTGTATTTCTATAGCAGATAAAAAACTTTATTGTCACAATAAAAAAACACCCTTTGGGCGTAAATTGTATTACACAAAGGTGAATCTATGATCTATCATCATTACGGAAACGGTTATCTGGAAAACAATCGAAATATTTCATCATATCTCCAAGTACTAATGCATCATTAATTTCAGTTTCAATTGAATGTTCAACTATCCCTTTGAAAGCTCAGAATCATTTCTAATGTTTTATGCTGCTAAAATTCATGTCTTGAGCTGATTTTCGTCAATAAAATAAGAGGACTTTATAATTCTTTCCCTTTAGGTGATCTTACAAAATATAATGGTAATAATTATGCTCTTTTATACAATTCAAGCATGGGATCTATTATTTTTTTCTTATACTGTCCTTTTGGCGTATTTAAAAAATGAAAAGACACTTGAGGTAAGAACATCTTCCATTTTCTCTAAGCCTTGTGGTATTTTATTTTTAAGTTCTACAATATACATTTTTTAATATTTAGTTTGTTAATAAATGACAAACTTACCAAAAAAGATTTACAAATAACTCACTTACTAAAATTAAAGGAGCAAATAACAAATTGGTTTCTCTTAGAGCTTTAGCCCCTTCATTAACACGCATCACCATTGCTGCCGCCGTAGGAGCCGCCTTACATATAGGACAAGGC
>JACVJA010000215.1 GCA_015661035.1 Candidatus Calidifonticultor daggyaiensis
TCAATTGATACAAAACCTAAGCCTGCTAAGAGCGAAAGTAGTGCTGTCAAGACTGCAATCTTACCAGCTTTTTCATATTGTTTAAAACCAAATACATAAATTAGAGTTGAAAGAAGAAAAGAACCTACAGAAACTCCAATTAAAAATATATAAATTGAAATCCATAGTCCCCATGAAACAATACTATTTAAATTAGTGATTCTTAACCCCTCAATTAGCCTAAAACCAAGTGCTAAAAAACCAATAAAAGTAATAAAAATAAGAACTGCCCAGTACACCCAGTAAGAAATAAAATATTTTTTTCCCAACTAAGTTACCTCCTATGAAATATAGTAAACGTTAGGCTCGTTACCTAATTCTTCCTTTAGCCGCATAACACTGCTATTAGCAATTAACTCATGAACAAGACTATCGACATCACGAAGATCACCAAAATGCAATGACCTTCCTAGACAAGTAACAACACATGCAGGTAGTAAGCCTTTATTTATCCTATGAATACAAAATGTACATTTACGAGCGTTACCTATAGGTGATTTTTTAAAAGGGGATCTATTTTTTAATCTTTTCCACGTTTTGCCAATGTCTGTCCCTCCATATTCATAAAACTCCCTTTTTTCATACTCCATTAATAATGGGGTTGAATCAGTGTAATATTCCCCAAAATCAAAATAACGAGCCCCATAAGGACAAGCATTTATACAATACCTGCATCCAATGCATTTCTCATAATCAATAACTACAATATTATCAGGTCTTCTATAAGTTGCTTTTACCGGACATACTGATACACATGATGGATGTTCACAATGCATACAAGGTCGAGCCAAAAACCTTCTAGTGATATTTGGGAATTCTCCTATTTCCTCATCAAAAACAACCATGTAAGTTACACCAATAGGGGTTACATTTTCAGCTTTACAGGCAATTACACATGAACTGCATCCTATGCATTTTTTCGTATCTATTACCATTCCCCAACGTCTTTCAGCAATTGGCTTTCTTAATGCCCTTAATAAATCTTCAATCATTCTTAAAATTTTATTGTTCTTTGTACTTACTGTAATGGTTTCACCTCCTGAATTATTAAATATAATAATATATTAAAATTTATTTTAAAAAGTCTTTAAAAGTTAAATAAATATATATTAAATTTTATTCTTAGTTTACTAAAACAACTTTATTTAAACCTCTATAAAAAAAACCAGCCCACCTATTACTGACAATTACTTTTGAATAATTATTATTAAAATAAATATTATTCACATTTAATAATTTATCGCATTGTAAACCGCTCCAAATGTTTTCCATTATTACATTATCAACATCTTTGTTGATATTAAAAAAATTCAATTTATCAATTTTGTTTTCTTTTAAGATTTCTTCATCAATATAAGAGACATTCAAATATGGAAGAACCTCAGTTATCTTAAAAATTTTTTTATTAATATTATATAGTAAAAAATCGGCACATCTTTTTGAATAAATAGCACACAGAGCCTCTAATCCTTTTTGAGTTTTTACTATTACAATGTCTGCTAAATCTTTCTTATTTTTTTCAATTAACAGCTTATAAAGATTAAAGGAAGTAAAAGGCATATCAAAAGCCTGTATTATAGAGTATGAATTTTTAGCCTCTATTAATCCTGTGGATATACCAGCAATGGGACCTATACTTTTAGAGATTTTATCTTTAAATTCTGCTTTATCCAAAATTATTCGAGTTTGAGGAATTAATATATTTTCTCTTGAAAAAAATAAATTAAAGTATTCATCAATCTTTTCTAATTCTTTTTCTATTATCATTTGATTTTTTAAATTTGAAACGACTAAAATTTCATCACAAAAAAAGCTTAATTTAAATATTTGATGGATAAAGAGTGGAACTGTATCAATTTTAATATTGATTTTATTATTATTAAATCTGGTACTTTCTCCGCCTGCAAGAATAATACCTGAAAATTTCATTTTTTATTTTCCAAACTTTAATTATTATAAATCTTGAAAAATCCCTGATCTGATATAATTTTCTTACTAGGTAGCTTTTTAATTTTTCCCAATCTGCTAATACAAACCAACTTTTTTATGAAGTTTTCAACATTATCAAACTTAAAATTGGTAATATAATTTGTAATATTGATAATATAAAATGGTGATGTTTATCCCTTTTACTTTTATAATAATTTTTTATATATATACTTACTTTTTATATATAATAATTACAATACTATACTGCTCTATTATAAATAATTATTGATTAATAAATAATTATTGATAAATTTTGCCCATATTATAAACAATAATTACTAGTAATTCAATAGTAATTAATAATATGTTAGCATCCTTATTTTTGTGATATCAATTAAATTAAAATTTTTAATGGTTTTAATGGTTAAGGATGGATATATAAAAAATATTTTGAAGAATAAGCAGGTATTGTTAATCTATTTGATGTGAGCAAATACTTAAAACAAAGCATTCTTTTACTTTCTGACTTTTTTCCATCATGAAATTGAGGATACGTCTTATACTAATTAAATAAAAGATAATAGGAACAATATTTATAAGACAGTCTTGATGATAAGTTAATTTATATGGTTTTTTTAATTTATATGTTTTTTAACCCAACTGCCAAATTTATAACATCTATCTTGCAAAATTTCAGGAATAGTTCCATCTGCTTTAGGCGATACGACTAAAAGTAAATTTCCATTTTTACTTATAATGTCACAAAAATCATGAATCATTTCTTCAACTGAAATATAATCAGATTCCTTCTCTTGGGCATTGTAACCTACAGAGTTGCCAAAGCCCAAAATTGATTCAAATTTTTTCTTTTGTATTGTTTTAAAATAAGTAAATTCAGGTGTTACAAAATCAGAATGTATAAATGAGAGCTGGCCTGTTCTTCCGGATTTTATGGCTTTTCTTCCTGCAAAATTTACTAATTTTCTTATAGGCTTTATATATAAATATTTGCTGTATTTATCATACTTTACCCACCTATCATTAATACAGCCATCAGGAACCTTATTATAATAGTACGCTATTACCTTTTCTCTATTCCCTTTAGGGGGGTATGCAATATCATTCCATAAAATATCAGGCATTACGTTATCTATAAGTTCAATATAATGATTGTCTACATAACTGCCATATTCTATTGTATCAGGACCGCTTGTTATTAAATCAACAAGATCAGTTATCGGCTTTTCTGTAAAAGCCCAGTCAAGTGCACCTGAGTAATATATACCAAATTTAATGTTTTTGGCTCTTACTGCTTTTGCTAACTCTTTAACTGTATCTTTTTGACTATACCACCCATCTTTTAGATGACACTTGCATTTGCTTGGCCACATTAAAAATCCATCATGAAATTTAGCACAATAAACAACATATTTTGCTCCAATATCTGATAAAAAATCTGCCCAAAGCTCTGGGTTCCACTTTTTAATATATTCTTTAAAATATGGTGCAAAGTCTTCATACTTAAAGTCTTTGCCAAATTTTTCATAATGATATTTTTGTGCTGGTGAATCTTTTATTTTTATTGAGTTTTGATACCACTCTGCATAAGGCGTATTAAAAAAGTAACTTTGCCATCCTTCTTGTGTAATAATCTGGTTTGAAGTTTTTCCAGTAGGCGCAAATGCCGGGATAGAGTAAAGCCCCCATAAGATTAAAACGCCTAATTTGGCATCATTATACCATTTTGGAAGAGGGTGTTGTTTTAATGATTTTTGGGCTGGTATGTAGTGCATGACTTAATAATATTTTTAAAATAATTTTATAATAAAATTATAATTTTATAATAAATTTTACTAAAAAATAAAAGGAATAATAGCCTTGCGCTCTTTAGGATAATCTGGAAAGTTTTGAATATACCATTTATGAGTTGCATAAGCCCTAGGTAGCAAGTTTGCAATTGTAAATATTGCAAATGCAAGACCTGCTAAAGACCAAGTTAAAATTGCCCAGCCTATCCATTCTAAAACTTCGCCAAGATAATTTGGACTAGATATA
>JACVJA010000216.1 GCA_015661035.1 Candidatus Calidifonticultor daggyaiensis
ATTCTTAAAAATGGTGGTATTATAAAAACTGCTTTTAGCAATAAAAAGTGTGTAGGTATTTTGATTGCTGGCAAATATTACCTCTTTCCAAGATTAAAATTTTTTAATTTTTATCCTCCTGATCCTGATAGTATATTTATTAGTTGTATTTATGTAATTCCAGGATATAGAAATTTTGGTGTTGGCAAAAAGCTTTTAATTGCATTAGAAAAAGATTTAGTTAAAAGTAAAATAAGTTCCATAGAATCAGTGTGCAAAAGATTAAATGATGAAATTGATATTGGAGATTATACAAATAGCCCAATAATTCCTTTAAAATTTTTAATTAAGAATGGTTTTTATATTAAACATAATGATATTTTATATCCTTTGTTAAGGCTTGACGTTTCTACAATTGTGATGGCTCAGGAAATATTTACTCTTAAATCAATTCTTAAAAAGGTTAATCTTGAAAAATCAATTAAAATACCTATTGAACATTTTATAAAAAAATATTTAAGCCAATTTTTAGCAACTTTTATTAGTAATAATAAAAAATAATAATAAAAAATTTCTAATTGTATTTAAAATAGAGGTACCTGTTGCGTCATCTAAAAAAGTATCTAAATAAACCAATTCGAGGTATTTTAAAAAATAAATAAAAATATTATAATATATACACTGATTTGGCTTTTAATGCGGGGTGGAGCAGTCTGGTAGCTCGTCGGGCTCATAACCCGAAGGTCATAGGTTCAAATCCTATCCCCGCGACCAATTTTTAAGTTATTCCTTCTTTAAAGTGGAAAGATACTTGCAAAGATTTAAATAAAAAATCTAAAGAGCCTATTTTAAGAATCTATGGTTTTTAATACTAATATATTTAAGAATTACCGTCTATTTAAGAATTATCGTTTTTTTATCTTTCTCCTTACTATTATAATTCTTGTTTTTATGTTTTTTTTACCAAGTTGCAGTCAATTAGCAGGTTTTAAAGATAAAATGGTTCGTTTTTTAAATAAGGAGCGGGAAGCTGAAAATGCAGTAGAAGTAGTTAAATCTTTTTTTGATGCACTAATTCAAAATGATTTAGAGAAAGCTTTTACACATGTATATATTTACAAAGATGTAATTATTCCTGAAATAAATATACCTGAAATTTCTTTTAGCAACAGCAATAAAAACAACCAAAATGATTTAGGATTACTTTACGATAACAATGATAAAGATAAGACAAACATTAATAGCTTAATTACTGATGATATTGATAGCAGTAAAGAAAATATCCAAAGCCCTGGCAACGAATCTAAAACTAAAACAAATGCTTTAGAAAAATATTATGATAAACTTTTTGTTCAGAAGAAAAAAGAGAATTTAAATAATTTATCAAATTCTAAAGATAGCGAAGCAATTAGGACAAACATAAATATTAAAACCAATGAAAATAAAGATAAGGAGGAAATACTTGTTTATACATTTGAGGATTTTAAAAATGAATTAAAAAATGTCACAGATATAACCAAAGTTGAAATAAATTGGGTTAAAGTTAAAAATAATATAGCAATAGTTGGAATTGATCTTTATGATACTTATGATGGCGAGGAAAAGATTTTTAAAGAATTAATTGTATCTTTATTAAAAGATTCTAATAACGAGTGGAAAATAAATTTTTGGCATCAGTAAATTTGCATCAATAAATTTATTCTAGAAAGAGTTTTATGAGAGTATTATTTTTAGGTGATATATTTGGTAGGCCTGGCAGAAATTGTATATCCAAGGAACTTCCAAATATTATAGAAAAATATAGTATTGATTTTACAATTGCAAATGGAGAAAATGCTGCTGGAGGAATAGGGATTAACCCAAAGATTGCCGATTCTTTATTTGAGTGCGGAATAGACGTTTTAACTAGTGGTAATCATATATTTAAAAAAAATGATATATACCAATATATAGAAAATCAGCCAAGACTTCTAAAACCGGCAAATTACCCTCCGCTAACTCCAGGAAAAGGTTATAATATTTACCCAGTTGAAGATTTAAATAACCAAATAATACAAATTGCAGTAGTAAATATCTGTGGGAGAGTTTTTATTGAAAATTTTGATTGTCCTTTTAGAAAAATGGATGAAGTCCTTTCTGAAATAAGGCCTAGAACTCATATAATTGTAGTTGATTTTCATGCTGAAGTTACTAGTGAAAAAATGGCTATGGGTTGGTATCTGGATGGAAGAGTTAGCGCAGTTATTGGAACACATACTCATGTTCAAACTGCTGATGAAAGAATATTGCCAAGAGGTACAGCATTTATTTCTGATGTTGGAATGGTAGGCCCTCGGGATTCTGTAATAGGTGTGAAAAAAGAATTAATAATACAAAGATTTTTAACACTTATGCCTTACAAATTTGTAGTTGCAAGCGAAGATAACTGGATAAACGCTGTTATTGTTGATATAAATACTTCTAATGGAAATGCAACAAAAATTATAAGGTTAAATTATCAAGTTGATTAATTTTATTTAATCTTTAGTTTTTTAATTTATGTTTAAATTATTAGAAGAAGAAAAAGAATTAAAAAAGCCTATTTTTAAAAATGTAATAAATATCATTAATAATTATAATTTATTACAAAAAAAAGATGTTGTTTTAATTTCTATATCAGGGGGACCTGATTCAATTTTTTTGACTTATCTTTTTTATTTGCTACAGAAAAATTATGAACTAATTCTTTATTGTTTTCACATTGACCATTTAACTAGACAAGGCCAGTCAAGCAAAGATGCTGAATTTGTAAAAGAATTTTGCCAATATTTAAATATTCCATTATTTTTTGAAAAAGTAGATGTAAAAAGCTTAGCTAAAGAAAAAAAATTATCATTTCAGGAAGCAGCAAGAAATGTTAGGTTAGAGTTTTTATTAAAATATGCAAAATTTATTGATAAAGAATTAAACCAAAACAAAATTAAAAACAAAGGCATTGGTAAAACTATAAAAATTTCATTAGGCCATACTGCAGATGACAATATTGAGACTTTCTTTATTAATCTTTTTAGGGGAACAGGTCTAACGGGACTTGCTGGAATTAAACCAATTGATAAAGAAATATTAAAACCTTTTATTGTAATTAGACCTTTAATAGAAACCTATAAAGCTCAAATATTATGCTATCTTTCTGAAAACAATATTTCTTATTGCTTAGATAAAACAAATTTAGAAAATTTTTATTTTAGAAATAAAATTAGAAATTTATTTATTCCATTTATTGAAAAAAGTATAAAAAAGGATTTTAAACCACTTTTAACTAAAACGATAAAAATAATAAGAGAAGAAAACAACTTTATACAAGGCTTAACAAGTAAGTTTTTAAAAGAAGTAATTATAGAGAAAAAAGTAAATAATTTAAATCAGTTATATTATTTAGCATTAAGTATAAAAAAAATTTTAAATTTTAGTGATGTTATAAAGAAAAGAGTATTAATAGAAGCAATTAATATAGTTAAAACAAATAAAAAAGATATAAAAAATACTGTTATTGAAAAAATATTAAGTTACTGCAAACTTGGTGGTGAAAGCAAAATTATAGATTTGTCATCTGATATTAAAGTTTTAAAAGAGCTAGATAAAATAATAATTTATAATTGTAAAAATTATAAAAATGAAAAAAATTTAGATCAAATAACAAAAATTTGTACTGAAATTAAAAACAAAAGTGAAAATATCGATTTAAAAGATGATTATAATAGTATTAGTATTTTAGTTATTAATTCAACAGATATTAAGGATTTAAAAGAAGGCAAAACTTATAATTATAACAAAACTTATAGCCTAGATTTAAATAAGCAGTGGTTAGAAACTGGTTTAAATTTAAATTACAGATTTTTATCTGGCGGATTAAATTATATAAATAAAAATAATATAAAGAAAAATCAAGCATATCTTGATTATGATAAAATTGCTTTTCCTATTACTGTTAAATTCTATAAAAAATTAAGTGGACAAAGATTCATTCCTTTAGGTATAAGCAACC
>JACVJA010000217.1 GCA_015661035.1 Candidatus Calidifonticultor daggyaiensis
TTAAAATAAACTAATTATTTAAAAATTTATGAGTTTAAATAACGAAAATAAGCTTTATACAATTAAAGAATTTTGTGAAGCAGTTGGTATAAGTGAGCAAGCACTTATAAGATTTATTATGTTAAAGATGATTAAAGCTGTTAAGTTAGGAAAGAGCATAAAAATTCCAGAATCAGAAATTGATAATATAACCAACTTTCTGACAGGTAATGATAATAAGAAAGGTTCAGAATTTTTACAAGAGCCTCGTTTACCAGTAATTTACACTGCTGAGGAAGTAGCTAAAATTCTTAATCTCTCGGTGGATAATGTATGGCTTCTATTAAAGTCTGGACAGTTAAAAGGCTTTAAAATCAGAAACGGAAGAAGTTCCTGGCGTATACCACAAAAATATTTGGATGAGTTTATAGAAAATAGGATAGTAAAAACAAAAGAAAATGAATCAATTCCTTAATGATAAAAAGAATGTTAAAAGAAAATTTACCTTATTAGAAAAAATAGCACTTTTTATCATTATTCTCTTGGTTATTATTATAATTGGTCTGATTTTCAGCAAGCAGTTAATTGAATTGTATGAGTCATTTAAAGTTTGGTACCAGAGCGCTTAATTTTTCTTTTCCAAATAAAGCTTTTAAAAACTAGTTTAAAAAATTTTATAGTGTCTTTTATAGGATTAACATAACTTATAAAATTTGTATGATAAATAGTAGTTATTGGTACGTTTATAATTAAAAAATTTTGCCAACTTGCCTTTAATAAAATTTCAGGCTCAGTGTCAAAATTTGAAGTTTCTATCTTTATAGATTCTATAACTTTTTTGCTTAAATACCTAAAACCTGATTGGACATCTTCAATTCTTTTCCCTGCAATAGCAGAAATAAGCCATGATGTAAATATATTTGTGGCAAGTCTTAAAAAAGGCATACCTTTTGTATTTTTAAATCTACTCCCAACTATAATATCGGGATTTTTTTCATTTATTATTTTTAAAAAGTTGTTTATTTCACTAACTTTATGTTGTCCATCTGCGTCTATGGTTATTACCCCGTCATAATTATTGTTTAGAGCATATGAAAAACCGGTTTTTAATGCTTCACCTTTACCTTGATTTTTTACATGTTTTAATAAAATAATTTTATTAAACTTTTTATTCTTAAAATATTTTATTTTTTCTTCAACTATATTTATTGTATTATCAGTTGAACCATCATCAACAATAATGATATCAAGGGAAAGCTGATTTATACAGTCTGATATTACTTTGTCAATGTATTTTGCTTCATTAAATGCTGGAATTAAAATTGCAATATTTAATTTTTTCATTTATTAAAACCTTTTATTTTATTAATTATAGTTTAGTTTAAATTTGGATAAACATTTTTTTCTGTAATTATTTTATCAACTTTGGAATCATGAGGTTCTGTTGGAATTTTTTCAACTAATTGTAATTCAAAACATAATGCAATTTTTTTTACATTTTTAGGTAGATTAGGGATTAATTTGTCATAAAAACCGCCACCATAACCTAGCCTGTTTAAACTTTTATCAAAACAAACACCTGGTATAACTGCAAGTTCTATTTCATCTATATCTGCTTGCGTGCAAAATTCTTCATTAGGCTCCATAATATTATAAGGGCCTAATTTTAACTGATTTTTTAAATTATTTATATAGAAAAGTTTTAAGCTTTTACCTGCAATCTTAGGAAGAATTATTTTTTTCCCATCATTTAAGGCTTTTTTTATAATAAATTTAGTATTTATTTCACTTCTAAATGGATAAAAGATAAATATACTTTTTGCTTGTTTATATTCTTTTGTTTTAAAAAAAGAATTTGAAATTGCTTTTGAAGCCTTATTTCTAAATTCTTTTGGAAGATTATCTCTCTGTTTTTGAATAAATGATCTTAATATTTTTTTTTCTTCCACTTTTAATCTTCATAAAATGAAATTGCAATAGCAGGACCTAAATGTGTTCCAACTATACAGCCTATTTCTGACCGCATTAAATTTTTAGGTTTAAAAGTTTCTAATATTTTATTGGCTATTTCATCGCCATCTTCTTTTAAATCTGCATCAGCAACAGTAACATTTAACTTTGATGGGTTGCTTATCAAATCGTGCATAGAATTTATCATTTCACTTTTTGCTTGGGACCACCTTCTTGTATTTTTAAATTGTGAAACTTCACCTAGATGAAGTGTAAGTATTGGCTTGATTTCAAGAAGTGATGCAATTAAACCCTTAGCTCTACCAATTCTTCCGCCCTTTTGAAGATATTCTAATGTTATTGGAACAAAAAGTGTTTTCATTTTTAATTTTAATGAAAAAATCTCTTTTAATATTTCGTCTAGTGGAGTTTGATTTTTTGCGAGCTGTGCTGCTTTTAAAACAATCATTCCTAATGCAATTGTTGTCAATTCGCTGTCAATTATTTCAATTCTATTTTCTTGAATTTGTTTTTTTGCAAGTTCAGCAGAATCAACAGTCCCAGACATTTTTTTAGAAATATGAATTGAGATAATTCTATCATGATCTAATAGTAGTTTTTTATAAACATTTACAAAATCTGCTGGTGTTGGTTGTGCTGTTGTCGGCAGTTTTTTTGAAGATTTTAATTTTTGATAAAACTCTTTTTTTGTAATTTCTATTCCATTATCTAGATAAGCTTTACCCTCAAATATTACAGATAATGGAACAACCGAAATATTAAAATTGCGATACATTTCATCAGGTAAATCTGCAGTACTATCAGTTACTATTGCAATTTTTTCCATTTTTGCCTCTCTTTAGTTTATACAATTTATACATTTATTCTTCATAAAATGTTGCAGCTACTGCACCAGGTCCTAAATGAATACCAACTATTGTTCCAATGTATGATCTTTGTATATCTTTAGGATTAATCTCATTTTTTATTTTTTGCATTAAATCATCGCCTTCATCTTTAGCATTAGAATCTGTAACATAAACATTTGTTTGGCTAGGGTCTTTTATCATGCTTTTCATAGATTCAACTAATTCAGTTTTAGCTTGATTCCATCTTCTTGTTGTTTTATATTGTGAGACTTCACCAAGGTTTAAGGTTAATATAGGATTTATTTCTAAAATTGAAGCAATTAAACCTTTTGCTCTTCCAATCCTGCCACCCATAATTAAATATTTTAATGTTTTAGGGATAAATAAAACATTGATTTTTTTTCTAAAATTATTAATTTCTGACAAAATTTCTTCCTTTGATTTATTTTCTTGTGCAAGACGTGCTGCTTTTAGAACAACAAGACCTAATGGTAGATGTACTAGTTCAGAGTCAACTATTTCGATATCTTTACCTAGTTCTTTTTTTGCAATCTCAGCAGAATCAATAGTACCTGACATTTTTTTTGAAATGTGAATTGATATTATAGTATCACTATTTCTTAAAACCTCATTATAAGCATTAATAAAATCTGCAGGCGAAGGTTGTGCAGATTTTGGCAAAACTTTTACATCACTAAGTCTTCTATAAAATTCTTCTACAGTAATGTCTACTCCATTATCAATAAAACTTTCATTTTCAAAATTTACATATAATGGCACAACTTTAATGTTATATTTTTCAATTAAAACTTGCGGTATATCAGAAGTACTATCCGTAACTATACTTATTTTACTCATTTTCCCTCCTTCTAATTTGTATATTTAAAATTTTTAAAACTATTTTAGAAATATTTATATTTATAGGTATTAATAAGACTATTAAAGTTTAAATGTGTTAATTTATATTTAAATTTATAATAATACATTACAAAAAAGTAACCTATGGGTTTTTTTATTTTATCATATTTTTTATTTTGGATTGGGTTGATATCCCAATTTTTAAGAAATATAAAGATGTTAAAAAGATTATTAAACCGAAAATGGTGAAAGTATCTATCATGTACCTTAAATTAAAATGAGAAAAAGGGTTTAAACCCATTTCTAAAGATTTAAAAACAAACCAGAAGAAATTTGAGATAGAGTT